>JAYVQB010000483.1:0-3968 GCA_043757085.1 Verrucomicrobiota bacterium | reverse complement strand
CCGCCGGGCTGACGTTTGACCTTGATGTTTTCCGGCTTGAGATCGCGATGCAGAATGCTCAGGCTATGCGCATAGAGTGCGCCCTCCAAAGTCTGGGAGGCCAGCTCAAAAAAATCCTGCAAGTTCAGCGTGCCAACCTCAATCAAATCCGCCAGCGTATCTCCTTCGAGAAGCTCCATGACAATGAACATGCCTACATCGTCACTACCGAGATCATAAATGGTGACGATGTTCGGATGCTGCAAAGTGGCCAGCGATCCAGCTTCCTTTCGCAGCACGGATGACTGCGCGTCCTCGCGTTCTTCTTCCTGCTTAGAGAGCAGCCGCTTGATCGCCACGTAGCGATCCAGTTGCGTATCGAAAGCTTTGAACACGGCACCGGCACCGCCGGTGCCGAGGCTTTCGAGCATTTTGTAACGACCTGACATTTGGAAAGATGGCTCTGAAAGAATATGCAATCACCTTATTCTCAAGGTTTTTTATTCAATGATTTGAGGAATGCAGCAACGCGTCATGGGGGCCGAGCTATTAAGTAAGTTACCACACGCAAGCCGGAGACGCGACGGAACTCATCCACGTTGTTGGTAACAATCGCGTGACCATGGGCGACGGTGGTAATCGACACAAAAATTGGTGTCGAGGGTCAGGCCCACGGATTATCTGGAATGGGATCGTGCCGCGCGACCTTCTTAACGCGTTTCAAATGTTTTTCATTCACACCCGCACCACCCTTTTTTAGATAGTTGCGCAAACTGGCGCAAGTGAGTGGCTCGTCGGCAATGTCCGCCCGGCGCACGACTTCGGAAAACGATTCACCCGCCAGTTTAGACGAGCGTAACTTCTCGTAAGCATCGATTTCGAGAGTGATGGTCTTGGTAGCCATGCACGGATCATGTGCGCTGTATCGCGCGGTGTAAATATGTGAGCACTTGATGCGGCACAGCGAGGAACGAGCGGAGCCGCCTGACCTCGGGAGGGATGTAACATACTATTACGCGTTGTAGCATGTTTACCGAGAGGCGGGCGCGGAGCCGTGAGCCTTTGCGAACGCACGAACCATGCGGCGGGTTCGTTGGCGGGTGCGGAGCTGCGACGATGAGGAGCACACGAACAAACGGCTTGAGGTTGGAGAGGCGCGGAGCGTTCCAGCGGTTGGCCAGGTGCGGAGCCGCAAGCGAGCGGCTCTGAGCGAGCGCCGCGCAAGGATTGGGGCGCAAGCGTTGCAATCACGCATCACTTCCTTTTGTGGAGAAGGAGCCACGCCGCACCAACAGTTGCCGAGATAACGACGATTAACCACACGAGCCACGATTTGCTCTCGCTCGGCGATGCCTTCGGTTGCTCGGGTTTCTTCGTCCGCAGTGCTTGCTTATCCTTGGACGACGCGGCATTGAGAGCGTCTTTCTCCCTCATCTGGCGCTCCAGTTCCTCCTGCTTGGCGTTGATCTCACGATAGGCTTCCTTGCGGTCGTAAGTCTTGCCACTTGGCGAATCTAGTGAAAGACGTTCCTTGCCTGGGGCCGAACGCGGGTTGTGCTCCGCACCCCACTTCTCGTCGAGTGCCTTTTCGTCATCTAACACGTTCCAACCAAATTCCAAGCCGACCACCCAAGGGTAGAGTTCATTTATGCTGCTCTGGACTTCGACCAACACATGTGGATAAGTTTTGGCCACTCCAGTTCCAGCCATGTAAGGTTTGGCATTGCGTCCCTTTCCCTCGTTGTCTTTTTTCCATTTTTCGAGTTTATTCAATGGTAGCCCAAATGCTTTGTGAACCTTCACCGCAACATCATAGGCTTCATTCATTGGCAAAATATTGCCATAAAAATCCATTGTTGTCAGCTTTCCTTCTTTGTCGGCACTCATCGATCCTTGTTGAATGACTTGCTGAATCTCAAAGCCACCCGGAAGCCGAAATACAAGACTTTGGCCTTCGGGTATTGTAAATTCGCGGCCATTTCGGGATTGTGTTGAATACTCAATTGCTTTTAAGCCCGCTTCTAGCACGGTCTTAAGGTCATGCGTCTGGCTCAGATCTATGACAACATTCCCGTCATTAGCAAGGGCAGGAAAAAATGACGCAAAGAGCAGTGTTGCCACCACCAACAAGTAAAATGAACCCCCGCTTTCAATCTTCATTCCAGAGGGAGCCAGCAAAATAAGCTGGCACGGTATGCGAGGTTTTGGGAAGCGAAGCTGATGCGCTGTGATCGGTTCACGTCAGCCGTCCATAATTTCCACATGCCTTGCTGGGGATCGGCAATCCACTTCCAGCGGTCATCGAAGTTTGCCAGATTTCCTCCTGGAACGACGTCTGTAAAAACTTGGCCTCCTGGCACGGGGGTCTTTGCCAAAACGGAAAACAACTTGGCTATATAGCCGCCAGACAGTGCAGACAAATCAACATACGTCTGCTTGAGAATCTCTTTTTGCTCTATCAACAACAACTTTTGATTTCCGTCCGCAACATCAGTGAACGAATGGTTCTTGTAACCCTGGTCGATTAGTTGCCAGGCTTCATAAGCTTTCTGAGTGATTGCTTCATGCTCAACAAGATACTTCATCGCTTTGATGCCGCTCGTTCTATAGGCAACATACTGATAAACGAGGTCGTTAAAAACTCTGATGTTACCATCAAAAAGAATTCCTTGAATCGCCTTTGAAGTTCCGGGAAACAAGCCCAATGCCTCTGCGCTTGCTGCATCACTCAGGCCCGCATAAATGGGAGCACCCGCCATCTTTGCCATCCCCTTCCACAAAAACAAATCGTCCAAATTTTGCTTGTGCAGTTTCGCATAATACTCAAATACGGAATAGATATACGGACGGTTAGTCGTGAACCCGCCAGTAGCCAGATAGTCATTGATATCTAAACCCTCAGCCGACAGCCCGTTGATTGCCGCTCCGCTGCTGGAAGTGAAGCTGTCCACGAAGAGTTCATCCCGCACGACAGCCTGCCATTGTTCTTTCGTCCAGTCGTTGCGGACATTGAACGTCTGCTCAAACTTGACGTCCGTGGAACCTTTTTGCAGCCGCCATTCCAACGTGATTTTCCCTATGCAAACACCCTCGATCCAAAGTTGAGCGTCAGCAGGAACCTCCGAGTTTGCGCTGTAAATCAGCGGCACCAAATTGATGGGGTCAGACGCTCCGCCGATGTCGTAAGACCGCCCGCCGATTTTGTAGGGTTCGATGCATTTCTCGTCCTTTTGACCCCATGTGGCATAGAGCCTGATTTGCCCAGATTCTGGCTTGTTGGTCTCGGTATCCGTTTTTACTTTTTTACAAACAGTCACTGTTGCTCCTTGAAAAAAATCGGAGGGGAGCTTGTTGCGATTCAAGCCGAACCATCCTTGATGAAGGTCTTTTGTGACACGATCTTCTTTTTTGAATCGGCCATCAATGCTGTCCCTCGCAGCGATCAAGGTCTTACCCATGAAGTCAGGGCTTGCACCCGTTCTTCTGGCACTGATGTTGGATGTGTCGCCTCTGTTGAAGTCAGCATTAACTGGCAAAAGATCGGGCGCTAACTCCACCGGCGTGAGGCTAACCTGCGCAATAAAAGCTCCGTATGTTGCCGAGGACTGCGGCTCAAAGGCAATCCAGACGTCAGGATTGTTTTTGAGCATTTCCTCGGTCAAGGTGAACACAAGGAATTGCTGCGTCCAGTCCTTTACTTGCTTGTAGCTGGATTGCTTGAGCGGTTTATAAACATAAGTCTCAGGCTTGGGAGAAGTGGTTACAGGCACACCACCTATGCTGCCATCGGACTCTGGCGGCTTGGCAAACACATGCACTTTATATGCTCCGTCGCCCGCTTGATTCTGATTGCGGCACAAGTCACGCCAACTGAGCACATAAGTGCCCGCTTTGGCACTGGCAATCTTCTGTTCTATACCCCGGCTGGTGCCACTGGCGTTCAGTTCCACAAACTGCACGCCGGAGGCATCACGCCAGACTTCAATTTG
>JAYVQB010000482.1:0-3973 GCA_043757085.1 Verrucomicrobiota bacterium | reverse complement strand
TCGGACGCACCACGTCCATTGACGACATCGCGCAATCCGTTGTCGCCACGAAAAAAGGCGTGCCCATCCTGCTCAAAGATGTGGCCGACGTGAAATTTGGCCGCGCCGTGATGCGTGGCGATGCGGGCGTCAACGGCCAGTCTGCCGTCATTGTTTCGGTGATGAAGCAGCCGGGGCAGGACACCATACGCCTCACTGCCGAAGTGGAGAAAGCACTCAATGAAATCAGAAAGGGCTTGCCGCCCGACGTGAAAGTGGATGTCCTCTTCAAGCAGGCCAATTTCATCGAAGCCGCCATCAGCAACGTCGAAGAAGCCATCCGCGATGGAGCCATCATGGTGGTCATCATCCTCTTCCTCTTCCTGCTGAACTTCCGCACCACCGCCATCACCCTCACGGCCATCCCGCTGTCCTTCGTCGTCACGATTTTGTATTTCAAATACGCGGGCATCACCATCAACACCATGACGCTCGGTGGCCTTGCCGTGGCCATCGGCATGGTGGTGGACGATGCCATCGTGGATGTGGAAAACGTCTTCCGCCGATTGCGCGAGAACCGCCACGCCGCGCAACCAAAGCCCGTGCTGCGAGTCATCGCGTCCGCCTCGGCGGAGGTGCGGAACTCCATCCTCTTCGCCACTCTGCTCATCATTCTCGTCTTCATTCCGCTCTTCGGCCTGGGCGGCATCGAGGGACGGCTGTTTGCGCCCATCGGCGTTGCCACCATCGTGGCCATGCTCGCTTCGTTCGTCGTCTCGCTGACCATCATTCCCGCGCTCTGCTCGTATTTGCTGCCCGGCATGAAGCGCATGTCGCATGAGGCCGATGGATTTCTGGTGCGCTGGCTCAAGAAGCTGGACGAGACGTTCATCCTGCGTCCGTCGCTGCGCCATCCGTGGCTTGTCATGGGCCTGGCGCTCGTGCTGGTGGCCGGATCGTTCGCAGTCTATCCCATGATGGGCAAAGAGTTCCTGCCCGAGTTCAACGAAGGCACCGCGACCATCAACGTCATGTCCGCTCCCGGCACTTCATTGGCTGAGAGCAACCGCATCGGACAGATCGCTGAGAAGCTCATCCAGTCCGTGCCTGAAGTCATCTCCATCGGACGCCGCACCGGGCGTGCCGAACAGGACGAACATGCGGAAGGCGTTCACTCCAGTGAGATCGACGTGGACTTCAAAAAGTCCGCCCGCACCCGCGAGCAAATCCTCGAAGATGTGCGTGGCAAGCTCACGCAAATTCCCGGCATCGTGTTCGGTGTCGGCCAGCCCATCTCGCACCGCCTTGATCACCTGCTCTCCGGCGTGCGGGCGCAGATTGCCGTCAAGATTTTCGGCGATGATCTCGAAACGTTGCGCGTCTCTGCCGCACAAGCGGAAGCCTCCATGAAAACCGTGGAAGGGCTGGTGGACTTGCAGATTGAAAAGCAAGTGCTCATCCCACAGGTCAAGGTGGTGGCCGACCGCGAGAAGGCACGGCAATACGGCGTGCCCGTCGGCGAACTGAATGAACTGCTCGAAACCGCGCTCAACGGACGCACCGCCGCCGAGGTGCTCGACGGCCAAAAAACGTATGACGTGTTCGTGCGCTATGACGACGCCTCACGCGCCACACCGCAGGCCGTCCGCGAAATGCTCGTGGACGGAGCGAACGGACAAAAAGTGCCGCTGAATCTTCTCGGCAACGTGCAGGAGAGCAAAGGCCCCAACATCATCAACCGCGAGAACGTCCGCCGCCGCATCGTCGTGCAGGCCAACGTCAGCGGGCGTGATCTCGGCTCTGTCGTTGCCGAGATTCAGCAGAAGCTCGGCGCTGCCGTTCACCTGCCCACCGGCTACTTCATCAGCTACGAAGGCCAGTTCCAGAGCCAGCAGGAAGCCACCCGCCTCATCGGCCTGCTTTCCATCGTCACGCTCGCGACGATGTTCCTCGTTCTCTACTCGCATTTCCGCTCCGCCATGATCGTGGCGCAGATTCTCCTGAACATCCCTCTCGCCTTCATCGGGGGTCTCACGCTGACCTATTTCATGGTTGGCAAGGTGAGCATCGCCACCCTCGTCGGCCTCATCACACTGGCCGGGATTGCCTCGCGCAACACCATCATGATGATCTCGCACTACATCCACCTCATGGAGCACGAAGGGGAGAAATTCGACCTGCACATGATCGTCAAGGGATCTCTCGAACGGCTCGTGCCCGTGACCATGACCGCCCTCACCGCCGGACTGGCGCTCGTGCCGCTCGTCATGTCTGCGGGACAGCCGGGCAAAGAAATTCTTTATCCCGTCGCCGTCGTCATTCTCGGCGGACTCATCTCCTCCACCTTTCTCGACATGTCCGTCACGCCAGCGGTCTTCTACCTCTTTGGCCGCCGCGCCGCCGAAGCCTACGTCGCCCGCGAAGCCCTCGATCCGCTCGATGCCGACGACACCCTGCCACGCGCAGCAACCCCTTCTCCAGCACACTGAAGCTCGTCCTGTCACCGGATGACCCGGTGAGGATGGAACCCGGCCTGCTGGCCGAAAAAACAAAACAAACAGTAATCCAAGGTAACCATGAAAACACACCACATCCTCGGCCTCGCACTTAGCGCGGCCTTCATCCTCGCCACACCCATCATTCGCGCCGACGATCACAAAAAGGGCGAAGAGCACGAGAAGGGCGAGAAGACGAAAATCCCCGCCACCGCCGAAGCCATCTTCAAGGCCATCCATGAGGAACACGGCGAGCTGAAGAAAACTATCGAGGCCAAGAAGCTCGCGGACGTGCATCACCACGCCTTCGCCATTCGCGACCTCGCCGCCGCGCTCCCAGCCAAGGCCCCTGCAGACCACAAGGGCCATGTGGAATCCACCGCCAAGAACATCGGCAAGCTCGCCGAAAGTCTTGACGAAGCGGGCGACTCCAACAACCAGGCCGCCTGCGAATCCGGCCTCAAGAAGATGGACGCTCTCATCAAGATGATTGAAACCCCGTTCGCCAAATAAAACCCCTGCATCCATCCGCGACCAGCCTGGAGCCGCCACGCTCCAGGTTGTGGCGTGGGTGCCGCATTCAACGCAACACATTATTCAAACGACAACACACGACTTTAAAAAAATGAAAACCTCAACATTTTTCGCCCTGCTCTCTGCCGCCCTGCTCGGTGTTACCCTTGCCCGTGCCGCCGACGGTCAAACATCCGGCGTGCCCGCCACCTACCCGCTCAGCGAATGCCCTATCTCTGGCAAAAAACTTGGCGAAATGGGCAAGCCCTTCAAAGTCACTAGCGAAGGCACGGATGTGTATCTCTGCTGCAAAGGCTGCCTGAAAGACTTCAACAAGGACCCCGCCAAGTATGTGAAGGGCGTAAAAGACGCTGAAGCCAAGAAATAATAAGCGGTCACGCCGTGCGCAGCGTGAAGCCAAGCGCTTCAGGCTGCGCCGTAGGCGCAACAAGCTCGACTCCCATCTACCGATATCGCCATCACGCAAACCATCTCCATCGCTGGCATGACCTGCGCCAACTCCGTCGCGAAGTCCATCTAGGCAATGGCACTCTCCCTATCCCACCCATCATCATGAGTGATGAACCTCACCGTATATCCCGCGTTAGAGTTTGGATCACCCGCGCAAGTATCGTTGTGGCTTTCTACGCCGCATTCTGGGGACCTGTCGTGGCTCTATATGATGGGGGCTGGTTACGCAATCCGGCCCCTCAGTGGATCATGACCTTTTACTGGCCGCTTGACAGATTGTCGGAACACCCTCCATTCAAGAGGCCAATGCAGCTTTACTCATTTCTGTGGATAAGAATCTTCAAAATGTTCTGAACCGCAGTAAACCAACCATCAAGCTATGAGGAACTTCACCGGATACCTCAACAGCGGCCACGTCTGGTTGTATGTCCCCCCGTCACCAACCCCGCTGGCAAAGGTGTCACCACCTACCGCGACGTAAAGAATGTTGACTGTGCCGATTGGAAGGCGCCGTC
>JAYVQB010000481.1:0-15740 GCA_043757085.1 Verrucomicrobiota bacterium | reverse complement strand
AATACTCATCCTTCCTTTCTGACGGTTGCGTCTTGATGGCGGACTCCCGCATGGCCATTGACCTCTTGCAGAAGAAAATACCAGAGGCCGACCGCGCCAAACGGGTGTTCTTTGCCACCAGCGGCAACACCCTCATTGGCCAGATCACGAAGGATACTACCGCTGGAGAACCATTAAAGATATACACGGGAATCGACCACATTAAACTGAAGCACACATTCAAATATATCCGCTTTTATAAAAAGGACGCAAACGATGATAAGGGCGCGGCAGGTCATGTTGCCAAGATCAAGCTCCATGATGGTTGGGTGGAAGTAGATCAAGAACAGAACATGGCTCAAACACAAGAGAAGACGGCCATCTGGTTTACTGGAGAAAATATGCGTGAATATGCTGTGAAAACACTCGAACAAGAGCCTAGCGGCTGGCGGACTAAAGGCATCGATATCATGCGTCCCAAGACCAAAAACTCATTTGTTCTAGTCGAAGATAGCAATAGGTGTGTTAGCAATGGTATATACTGGGGCGTGCCTGCGGTGATCGCCGTGAAGGAAGTTCTGGATGACTCGGCATTCGTCAGATTCAATAGCAGCTATTGCCAGACTACACTGGACAATGCGCAGGCCGCTATTAAAAACGCCGCTGGCAAGGAGAAATTACGCTTCATCTCGTTACCAGCCCTATTCATGGGAACGGGAAAAGAAGAAGGTGCAGATGAAGGAAGTTCCGTTGCATTTAACCCCGGGCTGACTAACCTTCAGCCTCTCGTTGATGCGCTATACCTGCCACGTCAATTCGGCCCTATCAATGCTCAAGGAAAAGACATCTTTGAAGAAGAATTGGCCAATGCCGTCAAGAACGAAATCTATTTCGTGGATGACTGGGTTGCCTATCATAATTATACTGGTGAGGTTCACTGCGGCAGTTATGTGAAACGTCAACTCCCCGCTGATGACTGGTGGCAAAAGCTTAAGCCATGATTCCGTATCTGCTTCTTTAAGGCCATTATTAGATTCTAATTAACCCTACGCACATCATGATTCCAAAATTAATTCTTACCGCAGTGCTCCTGCCCTTGATGCAAACTTCCATCCACGCGGAGCTTCCGGAGGATGTAGCACTGAACTTCAAGATCATTCATGATTCCATTAAGACATCAGCGATAATTCAACATACTGATAATAAATGGATGGGCAATGAATTAACTATCGATGGAACATTATACCTGAAGACACCCGAGAAAGTCGGCTATTGGCAAGCGTTAAAAAGTTTAGGACAACTTGCTGGTAAACCACAGAGTAAGATATGGATAGCTACTCTGAACGAATTGGACCAAGAAATCGTCAAGATCGCGGTGGACTACCAGGCAAAACCCGAGAGGGTCAAGGAATTGGGCGGATGGTATGGAAACCATCAGAATTATGTTCCCAAGTATCTTTTAGAGCAGGAAAGAGGTCCAATGACTGATGAACAATATCTAAAGTTAGCAAATAATGTCATGCAACAACGAGTGAGACGCATTGAGGAACTGAAAGCAAAACACATGACACCAGAGTATCGTTTAGCATGGGAGGCTTGGCTCTTTGCACCCACATACACATGGCATAAAATGCTTATTATGAATGCAATTCCAGAAGCGTTAATGGCCTGCGGCACGGAGAATTCAATCCCCGTCCTCATGGCCTTCGCCGAGGAACTGAATAATAAGTCATTTTGTCCTGACCGCTATGAAAACTGCCTGAAGGCTGTTTATAGAGTGATGATCCACATGAACACAGAGAAATCTCTGCGTGCCGCGCTACGCTTAATGAATATTGGAGGGGAACGTGATCTGAAAGTAGACGGTTATACACTAGTTGCTGAAGCGGCTAAGTCCAAACTTGAAGCAAACCGGATAAGATATATTGAAGATATGAGTGGTTATTGTGAAAAAACTCACTTTGATGCAGATAATGTTATTCATCCAAACGGTCACAAGCATCTTCCTGTCGTGGAGAGCCTGCTGAGGAGCAAAGACTTGTCAGAGGCTGACCGCAAAGTTCTGGTGGAAGCACGGGATAAAATCCTCAAATACGCCCCTCCCTACCCTGCCGTAGAGACGAAGGAAAAAGATAGTGGTGGTGACACACATCCATAAATATCAGCGACTAATCACATATTGAGAATCACATCCCGAGGAAAGACGGCACTCCTGCCGTGATGAGAAATCAAACATCTGTGACGATAAGAATGTCGTCATTGCTTCTGATGCAATAACTCCGACCTACCCAAGTCTGTATCCCGATGTTCATCAGAAATCGCGAACGCAGCCGCTGCGACAGCCAGCATCCAAGGCTGAAGCATGGCCAGCAGGCGATACAGGCTGTTCAGGTGCCAGGTCAAGGGTAAGGTGGAACAGAGGTAAGTAGCGCAAAACACCACTAGGAATCCTAGTCCTGAGAACAACATGAGTCGCAATCCACGTTGCCTCCATAAAGACGACCCACGCAAAAAGACTGCTCCGAGCAAGACCAACCACCACCAAGCATAAGTTCCACCGTGGGCATTCATCAGTTTCAGTAACCGTTGTCCGACGGTGGCAAGCACGTTGGCATGACCTTGCCAATCCCGACTCCAAAGCTGTGTGAAAGAAAAGTCCCCAATCCCAACGTCTGCGTATGTCAGCCAGCAACGCCACGGTAGCACCCAGACAGCGGTTCCTAAGATTGTCGCACTCAGCACCATGCCCAATTGGGATCGACGTTGCAGAATCAGCCAGACGAACGCCACCGCACACCACAAGAGCAGGCCGTCGGCCTTGATCCAAGCGCAGGCGCTCAACAATAATGCGCCTGCCCATCCCTGCTCGTAGCAGCCGACGTGAGGAGGCTCTATTCTCAGCGGTGGGGTCCGCGCCTCAGACGCATTTCGGGCCTCGTTCGGAGCTTCGATTAGAGCCTCGTTACCTCGGCTGTTACCATGATCTTGATTTTCCGTCGGTGTATTCTCAATCGAATCCACGATCAGAAACAAACCTGCAAGCAGGGGCACGTTTAAGAGCACTTCCTGATAATAATTCGTCAGATAGAAAAGCGATCCAGATGTTCCCAGCGGCAGAAACCCTACGCCCCAAGCCAGAATTGCAGGCAAGCCGCGCGAGCGCAACCATGCGGCTACCAGCACTGCAGCGGCACCCAGCCACATCCCCTGAGTAACGCGACCCAAATGAATATCCGCTGCACCCTGCCATGAAAAAAGCCACTCCAGCATCATAGCACCGCCCAGTGGATAAGATGGTGCATGGAGTCGCCACCTCTCGCCACCGGGAAAATCACCCGACACTCCACCTTCGAGAAAGAACGCCTTGGCTTTGATGCCGTAATGCCCCAAATCAGGAACGCCATTGGCATCGCTGCTCAACGTGACCCACGCACCGAACACTGCGAAGATCATCCAGCTCAGCGCCAGCACCGATTGCCAGATGTAATCGCGCCCTACCAGTGATGGCACAGTGTCGTGCGCCCGGAGCGCATGGCTCATCCACCAGCCACCGCCGAGGAGCAAAACGCTCATGCCAAGGGGTTGCCATCCGACTGGCAATCCCAATAATAACCATCCTAATACGAGAACGCTGCACGCCAGTGCACCTGTGACCAGGGCGACCACACCACGGGCCACGCCCCGCAGCCATTCCACAGCCAGACTCCGCAGCATCAACCATCCCGACACCATCCAGACCATACAGGCCGCAAAGATGATAGCCAGCCGCCGCGTCACTTGCTGGAACGGCGGCCATGCGTCGGATGACGCCTGAGGTAAATCTAAATAATAGCGGGTGTATTTTCCAACATCCGCTCCGCTGCCAGGCATGAAGCGATAAATTTTAGCCGCCCATTCATCGTGGACACATTGCCAGTCATCAGAAAGCGGTGGTCTGCCAATCGTTTCATCACTCAAGACCACATTCGCTACTACTGGCGTCGGATCGTCCGCGCTGACCAGCGTGGCTCCACGCGGCATGAACCATCCGGCCAAGGCACCGAGATTTTTCCAATCGCGTATTTTATCAACACCGCTTCCGCTCCATACGGCCACCTTATCGCCTGCGCGGATGCAGTGTGCCGCACGCTCGATGACCTCCGCCAGCCCATCGTCACCCCGCCAGATACCGCTGCCTTTCACTGTTCCCCAACGAGCATACCATCTGTTGGTATCCGCGATGGTTCGTTTCACATCCGGCACCACAATCACCCATGCCAGCACCAGTAAATAAATGCCGAGCAGCAAGAGGCTCAACCAACGCCAGCCGTGCTGTCTGAATTTATGACGCCAATGTTTTGTCATGTTGGGGTAAATTTGTTGGTGCTGTTTTAGCGGAAGCTACGACCTTGCATTGATACACGAAACCAGATTGATCGCGATGGTGGACATCGCTCATTTATTGCAGCCATGAAGTCATCGCTTTTTTATTGTATGCAATTGCTATTTTCAGATCAACCGAAATTTCACGTGCAAAAACAGATGACAAAAAGCCTTGCCAAGGTCGAAAATTTTTGGCTTACTTGATGAAATCTCCCATGAAAAGTCGCACCCTCCTCATCCTCATCACCGCCGTCACGCTTGGTGGCATGGCCTTGGCAGACATTCAATCTCCTCCCGGAGGCCGCTGGAACTGGAGCCGCAAGCTCTCTCGGGCCATAGCAAACCTCGCCTATGGAGTTTCGGAAATCCCGATTGCGTGGATGAAGTCGGATCGCACAGATGGAAACAGTGCCGCTTTCACCTCCATGGCGGTCGATGGCACTAGGCGTTCCGTTGTAAGAATCGGCTACGGTCTCTTTGAACTCGTGACCTTCCCCTTCCCTGCTTATAAAGACGGGTTTCGTCCACCTTACTACAAGCACGAAAAATTCGATCCCTGGCATGGCTACGAAGAATTCCCGCCGCAGCTCGGCATCACTTCGCAGGCCCGCTACTGCCGCGATCAGCCATATTGATTTGACCTCTCAAAACGATTTTAAGAAAAGCCCGGATCAGTCCGGGCTTTTTTTTGGACGTGACTCGGCCTAAGATTTCGTCAGCATCTCACTTTGATGATGGTAATCCGAGAACCTGTTTATCTTCGAGCAGCCTCGCCTTGAGCTTGGCCTGATCAATATTCTGCACCTCGGAGTTTTGCTTAATGGCGATGGAGGCAGCTGTGGCTGCGCTTTGACCAAGCACCATGAAGACCGGCTCCATGCGGATGCTGCCGTAGGCGATGTCCTGGCTGAGGCAATGGTGCTCGGTCACGACATAGCCGGAAATCATGCGGCGCGCCTCTCGCACATAGAGCTGCCGGGGCCAGTGATCGTTGTCCAACAATTCGTCCTTTGCGAGGCCAAGCTTTTGATAGGCGGTGCGGATTTTTTCCGGCACGCGGGGATGATTTGCGTATGTCCAGAAAAGGCCCGTCTGCCAGTCCTTGTGCGCCTTGATGATTTTTCCACGCGTGGCGTAATCGGCATCCGGGTAATCGTAGTTCATGCCGATGAAGTCGGAACTGACGGCGAAGTTGTTGTTCGTATCCGTCTTACGATTCGGCATCCAGACCGGGTTCCACCGCATGCGTTGGTCGCCCGCTTCGACGTTGCGCAGCGCGAGTTCGAACATTTTTTCATAATACTCGTCCCGCGTCTGCTGCTTCCAGTTGGCCGGATCGGTGTAGTGTTTGAAAATTAGCTGATAAAATTCGCGCGAGATGCCGCCGATGGCCTGCTTGTTGCCGATGTCTGTCGCCCCCAGTCCACCGGTGGTGAGACCGCCGAGGAATTTGGTCGGTTCGATGAGCACGACCGATTTCCCCATTCTTGAAGCTTGGATTGAGGCGGCAACTCCACTGCTGGTGCCCCCGTAAATAACGATGTCAAATGAACCGTCCGCTGCACTCGATAATCCCGCGAGTGCTGCTGAGGCCGCTATTGAAGAGCAATCGAATTTGAAAAAGTTTCATGGGAGATGGAATAAAAGACACGCGGTCAAACGTCCGCTACTATCAATCACTCACAAATACGGATTCTCTTCACGCTCGCTGCCGATGGTGGTATCTCCTCCATGACCGGGCAGAACACGCGTATCATCCGGCAGAACGAGTAGTTTTTCATGAATGCCGCGAATGAGCCTCTCACCGTCACCGCCGGGGAAGTCCGTGCGCCCGATACTTTCCTTGAAAAGCACATCTCCGCCGAATACCAGATTTTCGTCAGGGTTGTAGAAAGTGATGCTGTCCGGCGAGTGACCGGGGATGTGGGCGATTTTCCATTTAACGCCCCCGGCTTCCACTTCGGCTTTCCCTTCGAGCACCTCATCGACTGCGAACGGCTCTACCTTCAGCGGGACCCCGCTGGCCATTTCCATCAGTTCGGCCAATGTCAATGAACGCAAGAAGGGGGCGAATGCGCAGATGCGGGCACCGAATTCACGTTGAATAAGCGCGGCATCCATGACGTGATCGAAGTGCTGATGGGTGAGCAGAAGCACGGACACCGTTTTCCCGCGCCGCCGCAACCAGTTGGCGAAGCCTTCCGGCGCGTCCACGGCCACGCCACCGGAAGCGGTTTCCAGATAATAACCATTGGTCATGGCGACTCCGCCGGTGAAACACGAGATGTTCAGCATGGGTGCATTGAGTGGGAAAGAGTTGGACAATTCAACAAGCAAACGCGAAAATAGTCAGACTGAATGCGCCCTTAGGGGCGTTCTATCTTCAATCACATATGTTTAAATCCCCGCTTCCCCTGCTGGCCGCCGTTGTCTGCCTGCTCACTCCACCTGCTTCACAAGCAGAAACAAACTTCGGACAGGTGGCCATGTATGTGGCCAACATGCTACAGAATCATCACCTCTCCCACCATGAGTTTGATGACCAGATGTCCAAGAAGGTGCTCGACGGCTACTTGAACTTTCTCGACTACAGCCACATCTATTTCACACAGCAGGACGTGGACGACTTCCGCTCGAAGTATGCAACCTCCCTCGACGACCATGTGGCCGCACGCAACATCAGCCCCGCCGTGGAAATCTACGACACCTATGAGCAGCGGGTGAAAGAGCGTGTTGCCTATGCCAAGAAGATGCTGGAGACCAAGAAATTCGCCTTTGATTCCGACCGCTCGGTTGAGGTGAAACGCGACAAGCTTCCCTGGTCTAAAGACAAGCCTGCGGCCGACAAGCTCTGGGATGATCTCATTGAGGGCGATCTCCTTGCCGAGCACCTCTCTGATCGCGCCAAGGCTGACGCCGCCAAGCGCAAGCAGGAACGAAAAGCCAAAGCTGCCGAATTAAAAAGCGCAGATCAACCCAGTCCCGCCGCACCCAAACCGGTCACTGGAAAAAGCAACGCCCACAGCACCGTGGAAAATGCCGAGGAACCACCCGAAAAACGCGTCATGAAACGCTACGAACGCCTGCTCGAACAACTCGGCGAGAACGAACTTGAAGACAAAGTGAACTACTTCCTCTCGTGTCTGGCCACCACTTATGATCCACACACCGAATACATGAGCCAGCAGGAGATGGATAACTTCAACATTCAGATGAAACACTCGCTGGTCGGCGTCGGTGCCCTGCTCCAGCAGAAAGACAACGTCGCGGAAATTCAGGGCATCGTCGTGGGCGGCCCCGCAGACAAACAAGGCGAACTCAAACTCAATGACCGCATCTTCGCCGTCGCCCAAGGCACCGATGGCGGATGGGTGGACATCAAATACATGAAGCTGCAAAAAATCGTGGAACTGATTCGCGGCAAATCCGGCTCGATCGTCCGCATCAAGGTAAATCCTGCCGCTGCGGATGACCCATCCGTGGTCAAGGAAATCACCATCACCCGCAGCGAAGTAGAATTAAAAGAAAAGCTTGCCAATGCAGAGTTGATCGTGACACCGCCCGTGAACAACAAAACAAACCGGATCGGCTGGATCAACCTTTCTTCATTCTATGCTGATATGGAAGAAGGCACAGTCAGCACCACGGTGGATGTCTCCCGACTTTTGAAACGCCTCATGGCTGAAAAAATTGAAGGTCTCGTTCTCGACCTCCGTGGCAACGGCGGCGGTTCGCTCGAAGAGGCCATCAAGCTCACTGGACTCTTCATCCCCAAAGGTCCCGTCGTGCAGGCGAAAGACTGGCGCGACAACATCACCTGGCGCGAATGCGAAAACGAGTGCCCGCTTTATGATGGCCCCCTTATCGTTCTCACAGACCGATCCAGCGCCTCGGCCAGCGAGATTCTGGCTGCCGCCCTGCAAGACTACCACAGAGCCGTGATTATAGGGGAAAAATCAACTTTCGGAAAAGGAACCGTGCAGACCATCCTGCCAGTAGAACGCTACATGCCGTTCTTCAGCGACAAGAGCCGGGCTGGTGCCTTGAAAGTCACCATTCAAAAATTCTACCGCATCGCGGGCGGCTCCACCCAACTCCGTGGCGTCATTCCAGACGTGCCCCTGCCTTCCATGCGTGATGTCATGGACATCGGTGAGGAATCGCTCCCGAACGCACTTCCCTACGACACCATCCCGAGCCGGAACTTCTCCTTTTTCACCAAGGGAGCAATGCCAATTGATGAACTGAACAATCGCGTCAAAGGGCGTCTCAGCACCAATCCCGAATTCCAGTATTACATCGAGGACACCAAACGTCTCCAGGAGCGTATCCAGCGCAACAGTGTCAGCCTCAATGAAAAAACCCGCCAGCAGGAACTTGAGGAAAATCGCCTGCGCATCGATCAGCGCAAAGAAGATCGGAAGCAGCGCGTCAAGCAGCTCGCGGAACAGAACAAGGAAGGATTCCAGACCTATCGCCTGACTCTGGACAATGTGGACAAAAATGAACTCATCAAGGAATCCACTTTCACCAAGGAGCAGACCACCGGAATGAGACTGGCCAGCAACTCCAGCGATGACGACGAACCGGCCCCTGACAATTCACAGTTCAGTTTTGGAGTTGAGCCTATCAAGCTTGAAACCCTCAACGTCCTTCGTGACTGGATCGATCTCAGCACCCATCAGCCACATACTGCACGGGCTGATCAGCCTAAGGGCACCGCATCCCGCTGATGCGGTGGCATCCAAATCACTTGAAAGCTGGTCGCAGCAGGACAACTTGAGGCATTCATGAAGCTCAACAGCGCGACTCCACGCCTCACCCTTTTATTGGTGCACGGTTCATTTTTGCTCATCGCCCTCATGGGAGATGCCACGGCTGCAAATCAAGCCCCCGGCTACCCTCAGTCCGGAAAAAAGCCAGGATTCTTCGAGCAAGCCAGTGATAACATCGGCGGTTTTTTTCACCGGCTTTTCAACCCGATTGATGCCCCCCCGCCGCCGCAACCACAACGGCGACCAGGCGCACAGCGCGGTAAAACGACACGCCCCGGTGGCCCGCGATACAATCTCGACGAGCCCCCGTCAGGTGTAGCGCCCACCATGCCCAAGAGCAGCCAGAAACCATCACCCTCCGACAACAAGACCGCCGCTGCCCCCGCGAAGTCATCGACCACCAAGCGTCCTTCTGAAACCATCGAGGAGCCGAAAACCACCAAGACAAAATCCACGGTTACAACTACGGCACCGGAGAAAAAGAATGCGGTCGTAAAGAACACGACGCCCGAAAAAAAATCGAGCACGGAGAAAAAGCCGCAACAAAACACCACGGCGGATGCCGGCAGCGGCAAAACGGAAACCTCAGCGCTACCAAAAGTATCGCAGGAACAAAGCGTTCTCTCTGGCAGCAAGACCAGCAAAGCAGGCCGGGTGAAAAGCCCCTACCCTCCTTACAATGAACTTGATGTTTCCGGACTCAGCACTGGCTCGCTTGCGCTCGACCCAACGACACAAAAAGTTTTTAGGGTTCCTTGATTGAAGAACCGACCGGCTTCCCTTCTTGATTCATCTGCGCCCCCATTGTATAGGCATGGAATGAGATCCATCGCCGTGCTTTCAAGAATCGCTCTAGCCGCCACCGCATTCAGTCTGGCGTCATGCGGATTTAATACATCCGTGATCAGTCTTGATTACCAACCCATGCTCGGCCAGTCATTGCCAGGACCGCGCGTCGTGGAGGTCGGACGGTTCGCGGATTTCCGCAGATTGGGAGAATTTAGCCTGGGCACAGTTCATACCCCGTTTGGCACACCACTGGAAACCATCAATACCCGAGTGCCCATCGCCAATGTGGTGCGCAACGCCTTCGCCCACGGTCTCAGCGCCCGCAAGATGCTCGCGCCTAGCGAGTCGGCCCATTTTATTCTCACGGGAGAGGTGCTGGAATTCGAATGCCAGCAAATGGTTCACCCCAGCAGTTTCGCCAGCGTGCGGGTGAATCTTGTGCGCGCGGGTTCGGGTGAGATTGTCTATTCACGCGTGTATCAATCCGCCCGTGAAAGCGACGCCTACATGCCCGGCAGCGGATCGCCCGTGCCGAACCTGCGTGATCTGGCATCGCGCGCTTTGCAAAATGTGGTGGACCGGGCGCTTGATGACCGCGCTCTACGCAATCGCCTCTCCGACTCCCCATCATCCACAGGCAACTTGCGCCGGGCACCAGACTCTCCTCTGTAAGGTGAATCGCGTCACTGCGCCCGGTATCCCCAGGCACTGACCCATTTGCCTTTGGTCACTACCAACTTGAAACGAAGCCCGGCCTTTTCCCCCGCGCGCAGACAGTCCGCTGCCTGTGTCTTTAAGATACCGGAGACAAACACCACGCCATCCGGCTTCACCGCGTGCGCAATTTTCGGGAACGCCTCCTCCAGAACATCGCTGAACAAATTCGCCGCCACACAATCCCATCGCTCGCGCGGCTTCCATTTGAGCACATCAGCTTGTTCGATCTCAATATCATTCGCCTGATTGAGCAGCACATTCTCCCGCGCGATGCGGACAGCATGGGCATCATAATCGCAACCCCATATCCGCGCAGCACCCAGCTTGGCAGCGGCGATGGCCAGCACTCCGCTGCCTGTGCCGAGATCAAGCATAGTCCATTTTTTATCTTGGCGTGTCGCCGCAAAATCCGCCAGAAACCGCAATACCGTCGCCGTTGTGGCATGATGCCCAGTGCCAAAGGCCATGTGCGGTGGAATGCTAATGATGCTGCGCCCCGGATATTCCTTCGCCAGCTTTCTCCGCGCAACCAATGAGCGTTCTGCGCAAATGACCAGCCGGTCGCGCACCTTCACCGGCGGCGGAATCTCCGGCAGCATCGCCGCCCAGTTACGCGATTTCAATTCCCGCACAGTGCCACCAAACTGACGCTGAATCGCGCGCGCCTCACCAGCCTTGGCACAATAGACTTCTACGCGAATCGTTTTGCGTCCGGGAATGCCCGTGATCACGGTGCCACTCAATCCACTGAGACGTTCTTCCCATGCATCCGCCCATTTTGTGGCGGAAAGTTTTGACCAGACAAACATCGGACACCGAAGCGCGGAACACTCCGTCCGTCGAGTCGAACTTCTTACCAGCGCAGCCTAAGCCCGCCGTGATAAGTATTGATGTCAGACGCGAAATCCACACCGATCCCCAAGTCAAGCACCGAGAGCAGCGCAAAGTAGCTGTTCAACTGGAAAACGCTGTTGTTCAAATTCTCCGTTGAGGCGAAATACAGACTGGCATCAATCTCAATCTTTTCAGTCACCGCAAACCGCACTCCGGGCCGCATATAAACAGCGAACTCATCCGGATGGAAATCGTAGAGTGCGCCGCTGGTGACATCATAACGCAAGCCCAGTTCTCCGAAGATATGGAACCTTGAGGCGATGGGCAGGTAGATGCCGCCCGCCGCCGAAATGCCAGTCATACTGAAATTTTTCAGTTTCGTGTCCGTGCCTTGCAGCCAGTCCACACCGAAGTGAAGATAGAGCGGCTTGAAAAGCTGGACGTTCAGGGCAGCTCCTATGCCACTGCTGTTGCTGACGCCAGTGTCATTTTTGAAATCATTGTAGCGATAATTCACTTCGAGAAATCCGTAGCTCAACAACTTGTCGAAACTGGAACTGGAGACAGCAGACATTCCCTGAGTGGCCCCGCTAATGGCCTGTGGCGCGGCACTATAAGGATCCGTGGGATATTGGTATTGGTAATTTTGCCCCAATGTTATGGTGGCAAAAAGGAGACTGGAGAGGAGCGGAAAAAGCTTTTTCATGGCCGCTTGTTTTAGAATTATTGATTATCTGGCTACCTACACATAATTTCAAAAAAATCACCATTTGCAAGCCATTTCTTCTATAAACCGTAATTACCGTTCTGTCGCCGGAGTCTCCGGTTCCTCAATTCCTACAAGCAACAACGCTCATTCCCGTCGTCGCATTGACCTCCAGCCCTGAACCAGCTAATGGAATTTATGGCAGAAGTCCCCTCTACCCGCAGCATGGAACTCGGCACCTTGGCGCCGGATTTCTCACTGCCCGCTGGAAATGGCCAAGTCCTCACGCGCGATGAGGTGCGCGGGCCGAAAGGCTTGGTCGTCGCCTTTCTCTGCAATCACTGTCCCTTCGTGATTCATCTCGCTAGGGAACTCGGCGTATTTGCCGCGACTTGTGAGGCCAAGGGCATCGGCTTTGTCGGCATCAACTCCAATGACATCGTGCGCTACCCTGCCGACAGCCCGGAGAAGATGATCGAAATGGCGAAAGTTCACGACTGGACTTTTCCCTATCTATTGGACGAATCCCAATTCGTCGCTCAAGCCTACTTTGCAGCCTGCACCCCGGACTTTTATTTGTTCGATGCTGATCTCAA
This sequence comes from Verrucomicrobiota bacterium, assembly GCA_043757085.1. Classification (GTDB taxonomy): domain Bacteria; phylum Verrucomicrobiota; class Verrucomicrobiia; order Verrucomicrobiales; family Verrucomicrobiaceae; genus VFKE01. The sequence goes on along the minus strand of JAYVQB010000481.1, from coordinate 2,982 downwards.
GCTGAGCTACTGCGGCCAGTTCGATGATTCCCGTCCAAGAAGCGGACAGCCCGCAACCGGTGCTGATCTTCGTCTTGCTGTCCAGTGCCTTCTCGATCAAAAAAGTCCGTTGTCCCCGCAGCGTCCCAGCAAGGGCTGCAATATCAAATGGAAGCCGGGCAACGAACCGTCCTGGTTCCGCCTCTGAATGCCCCCGGACTTTTCTGCGAATGGTTTACACCGTTCGCCTTCCACGCGACGTTATGGTTTGTCGGCATGACGCAAAAATGATCACAGAATGAAAAAACAACAAGGCGTCGGCAACGGCTCGATCATTTCCGAAGATGGTTATGTGCTGACGAATCATCACGTCGCCGGAAGCGGGACGCGCTTTATGGTCAGAGAGACAATATTTTCAATGCGCTTTGAAATAAGGGCGCCTGTCCCCTCAAATCCACATCTTGCGCAGCAACCACATCTTCACGCCCTGCGTGAGGATGACATAGCAGAACACTGTCACCAACAGGACCAGCCAATAGAAAATCGGCAGTGGAGTGAAGCCCAACGCGCCAGCCATCGGCGAATAAGGCAGCCACATGCCAAAGGCCATGACGACAAGTGTCGTTATGGAAACCTGCCAGCTCGCACGGCTGCGGATGAACGGAAGCTTGTTCGTGCGGATGACGTGAATGATGAGTGTTTGCGTGATCAGTGATTCAACAAACCACCCGGTTTGAAAAAGCGAGGCGCGCTCAGGATCCCAGCAGCCGAACCCATAGAGCATCACGAAGAACGTCGTGTAGTCGAAAATGGAACTGATTGGCCCGATGAAGAGGACAAACTTGCGGATGTCACCGATATGCCAAGGGCTTGGCTTGTTCGTCTGGTCAGGTTCAACCGTGTCGGTCGGTATGGGCACTTGCGAGAAGTCGTAGAGCAGGTTGTTAGTCAGCACCTGGATCGGTGCCATCGGCACATAAGGAAGAAAAGCGCTGGCACCGAGAACGCTGAACATGTTGCCGAAATTCGAGCTGGCCCCCATGCGGACGTATTTGAGGATATTCACGAAGACCTTGCGACCCTCGATCACACCTTCGTCGAGCACCATGAGGTCTTTTTCCAGCAAGATCACGGACGCTGCAGCCTTCGCGATATCCACTGCGGAGTCAACGGAGATGCCGACATCGGCGACATGCAATGCGGGAGAATCATTGATGCCATCCCCCATGAAGCCGACAACGTGCCTTTGGTGCTGAAGCGCGCGTATGATCCGCTGTTTATGGGCCGGTGACAGCCGTGCGAAGATGTGCGCTGTCTCCACGGCTTTACCAAGTTGATCGTCACTCATCGTCTCGACATCGCTGCCGAGAACGATATGGTCGGCGTTCAAGCCGACATCGCGACAGACTTTTCTTGTGACCAAATCATTGTCGCCAGTGAGGACTTTTACGGTGACACCGTGACCCTGGAGCGCTTTGATGGCCTTTGCAGCGGAATCTTTTGGCGGATCCAGGAACGCAACATAGCCCTTGAGGATCAAATCACTTTCGTCGTCTTTGTTGATGAGCGGATCATCGCTGGCGATAGATTTGCAGGCGACTGCGAGGACACGAAAGCCATCGGCGCTAAGTTCTTGATAATGCAGCGTCAGATCAGCAGCGCGTGCCGGATCCATGGGGAAGACCTCACCATCAAGCTCGTAAAATGTGCAGCGCGGAAACAATGCTTCCGGCGCGCCCTTGGTCAGAAGCTGGTGCGTCTGGTCAGGCCTTTCCACAACGACGGACATCATTCGCCGCACGAAATCAAATGGGATTTCATCCACCTTGCGATAGCCCGCCAGACGCTCCACCTGTGCATCGTGATGATTCAATACGGCACGGTCGAGGACATTCCTCAACCCCGTCTGAAAATGCGAGATGAGAAAAGCATCAAAGAAGACTTCCTCGTTCTCCTTTTTCATCACATCACAATGCCGTTGCAGAATCACCTGGTCCATGGTGAGCGTGCCCGTCTTGTCGGTGCAAAGCACATCCATGGCGCCGAAGTTCTGGATGGCATTGAGCTGCTTGACAATAACTTTTTTTCGCGACATCGCCAGCGCGCCTTTGGAAAGACATACAGAAACGATCATCGGCAGCATCTCCGGCGTCAGCCCCACGGCGACGGCGACGGAGAAGAAAAATGCCTCATGCCAGTTGTGCTTGGTCAGGCCGTTGATGACAAAGACAAGCGGCACCATCACCAGAATAAAGGTGATCATCAGCCAGGTAAAATCTTTCACTCCCTTGTCGAAACTCGTCTCAACGACATCATCCACGATGCTGCTAGCCATGCTCCCGAAATAAGTCTGCGCACCTGTGGCGACCACCACCACCGTCGCCGCACCACTCTCCACGCTCGTCCCGAGGAAGCAGATGTTGGTGAATTCCAGCGGCAGGATGCCCTCCCGTTTCTCTGACGACTCAACTTTCTCGACGGGCACGGACTCCCCCGTCAATGCCGATTGCGTGATGAAGAGGTCCTTGGCCGCCACGACCCGCACATCAGCCGGAATCATGTCGCCCGCCGACAGCGTCACCACATCGCCGGGCACCAGTTGTTTCAACAGGATTTCCTCAGTCTTGCCTCCACGCAGCACTGCCGCCGTCACAGTGATCATCGCTTTCAATTTCGCAGCCGCCGCATGTGCGCGCGATTCCTGCACAAAGCGCAGCGCAACACCAAGGACAATCATCAAAGTCATCACGGTGCCAGCGCGAGAATCGCCAGTTGTGAATGAAATGCCGGCGAGCACAATCAACAATATTACCAGCGGATTGCGAACGGCCGTCAGCAGCCGCCAGGGCCATCCACGATGATTTTCCGAGACAACGATGTTTGGGCCGGCTTCAGCCAGCCGCTTTGCAGCCTCGGCATCGGTCAACCCTGCCGCGGATGTCTTCATTCGCGAAAAGACCTCGCCATTCTCCGTGCGCGCCAGTTCCGTCAAAATCGGCGCGA
>JAYVQB010000480.1:0-4003 GCA_043757085.1 Verrucomicrobiota bacterium | reverse complement strand
ACTCCTCCGATGACATGGAGGTGACGCAAAGTGAGATCGCAGCCTATGACATGGCAGCGGATGTGGATGGGCTGTGGGATACTAAGACAGCTATATTTACCGATCTGAACAGCCCAGTCATGGACGGAGCTGGTAAAGTGCATTTCCCCATCATTGACCCCAGGGCGCTGACGGCATCGCCAACCACCAGCGTGCTGGGCTTCACTTATAATAAGAACATCACGACCAAGAGCGGTGATGTCCCGGTGGATGGCGTAGTTCAGCCCGGCGCGGCGGCGGACAGTCAGCGGCTGCCGATGCCGGTGAAATGGATTTATGTATTGAAAGACGGCACGTTGACGGCCCCGCGCGGAGTGGATGTCGCCACCGGGAAGATCGCCAACTGGACGGGCGAATCCAATGTGGCGAAAATCCCCAGCACCGCCAATCCCATTGTGGGGCGCATTGCTTTTTGGACGGATGATGAGACCTCCAAGATCAATATCAACACGGCGGCAGGGGACTTGAGAACACCGGCCGGGTCGGAGCTTGGCTCCTTTTGGGACAGCCCCAGAGCTTGTTCGCCATTGGAAAGGAAGCTTGCCACGAGTCAGGTGGCTATTAATGAATTTCAAAGGTATCCCGGACATCCCGCGACCATCTCGCTCAGTGCCGTGTTTCCGAGCCTGAACAGGCAGCAGATCGGGACGCTGGCAGCTCGCACAGCATTCGGCGGCTCCCAAGGCGGCACGGTGGATAACTATGCGGGCGGAGTCTCGCCTTTGGCCCGCAAGACCGACCGTCTCTATGGCTCGGTGGATGAACTCCTCTTCAAACCGACGGTCAGCAGCATCCAGAGGGATCAAAATCTGCCGACAGTCGTCACGCCTGATGTTTTACAAACGGCAAAGTTTTTTTATACAGCCAGCAGTCGGGCGTCAGAGTTGAATCTCTTCGGCCAGCCACGGGTCTGCATGTGGCCAGTTAATACCGTAAATTCCTCCACCTTCCGCACGGCCAGCGACAAGCTGCTGGCCTTCTGCACCACTGTCGGCGGGCAGCGTTATCATTTCACACGGGGCACCGCCACTGGTGCCTCCACTTCCACAGACCGCGACGCCGATTATGCCGGAAATTCCCGTAACCAGCAAATCTACGCTTATCTGCGCAAACTGATGGACAAACCCATACCGGGTTTTGGCGGGCCGGCCAACGGGTTCGGCTTCAAGTATGGCACCTTGAACCGGGACCAGATCCTCACGGAAATCTTTGATTATATCCGCATTACCAATTTGCAGGACAAATCACTGCCGCAGTCTAACCGTTACACGCCAGTAGTCGGTGCTACAGGCGGCGGTCAGGTGGCACCAATCAGGATCAAAACATCAGCCGGAGACACTAAGGGTATTGGTCGGATGCCGACTATTTCCGAGGCGGCCCTGCAATTTTACGCCACAGAGACCCAGATTTCCCCGGCCAAGACTACAAAGATGCGCGCGGTTCTCATTCTGGAATCGTTTTGTCCTGCCACAGGACTTGCCGGTCTTTATTCGAATTACGATCACTCAATCAAGGGGCTGGATAAGCTGAGCATAACGATAGGCACCAGCACTGGAGGCCAGACATTAAACTTAAAATTTCAGCCCGTAGCCGAAAACAGAGTGGGCTATTTTCTCGCATGGCACAATCGGCCCATGGGGCCAATCGTTGGCCTGGCCAACCAATTCTATTCCAGCACCGGCGCGCTCAAAACAATACCTGGACTTGATCCGGATAAAAACTTCACCTTCATCAGCCAGACGGACATAGATGTAAGCACGGCCACCGCAACTGTGATGAAGCTGAACGGCGCAACGGCAACCCTCACCATCCGGTGCACGGACATCAACGGTCCCATCACCCAGACTGTGGCGCTGAAGTTTCCCGATATTGCGGCTTTGCCATTGCCGTCAGTTCCGGGAAACTTTGGGGCTGTTAAAACGACATCGGGTAACTTTTATAAGATAGATTACAACGAAAGGCTAAAACAGTTAAACCTCAATAACGATGTCTGGCCAAACATTGTTGATAAAAATGATACGGTTCACAGCCTTGAACCGTCCGGTGACCCCGTCAAAGGTGATCTCCGTCTGGTCGCCGCCAGTGAGAGCGTGCCTGATACCGTCTTTATGCCGCACGAAAAATACGCCGCCAACACGAGAATGGCTCACAGCCTGAGAGCAGGAGTTAACTTGCCTTACTCAGAAGGGACGACAACAGGCAAGTTAGTTCCAACGGCGACTTACCCTCCGCCGAATTTCGGATATCCCCCGGCGAATCCTGACATGCCTTCGACTCTTGCCACCGGGGCACTTATGTCATCCGGACTTCCTGGAGATTGGGATAACGGCGTGGGCAATATTTTTGACGGTCCTTACATCAATAAACCTGACGAAGGCACCACATCATTCCAAATAAGCTTCACTTATTTTGATTCCTACACTGAATCTTTCGATGCCGGCAATTTCTTTTCACCAAACCGCCAGATGGCTTCGCCCGTGATGCTGGGATCGCTTCCCACGGGGGTGGGATATTCCCCTCAGCGTCCTTGGCAAACACTTTTATTCAGGCCGGACGTGGCCGGGACGCATCCCGGCAGCGAGGCACCCAAGGATTATCTGCTGCTCGACCTTTTCACCATGCCCATCGTGGAGCCTTATGCCATCAGCGAGCCGCTCTCGACCGCTGGCAAGGTGAATATGAACTATCAGATCGCGCCCTTCACTTACATCACGCGGGAGACTGCCGTGCGCGCCGCCTTGCAGAGCATCTGGACCATGGCCATCCCGACATCCGATGGCCCCAAATATAAGGACACATCCAATTCCAATACCACCGATTACCGGAAGCAGATTGACTCCACGGAGACGCTCAAGCAATTCAAGGCTAGGCTCGATAGTGGTGGCCTCTTCAAATCGCCTGCGGAGGTTTGTGATCTGCAGATGGTTCCCAAAGGAACACTTCTGACGAACATGCAATTGGCAACTTACTGGGACACCTACAAGCTCACTGGCGACAACACGCGCGAGATGCCTTACAATCATCTCTACCCCTTGCTAACTACTAAGTCCAACACTTACACCGTTCACATGCGCGTGCAGGTGCTCAAGAAAATTCGCACCACCGACGCCAAGGTTTGGGACGAGGGGCGCGACCAGATTCTGTCCGAGCATCGCGGCTCCAGCGTCATTGAACGCTATGTTGATTCCGAGGACAGCCGGTTGCAGTCGTCAAGCTCCAATTATGTGAACCCGGACACCACATCGCTCGAGACTCTTTACAAACTCCGCGTGCTCAGCACCAAGAAGTTTGGGGCGAATTGATCCAGTGATCTCCGGCCAGCACGTCTGATCATCAGCCCCGGTTGGCCTCGTGCAGACCGGGGCTTTTTGTTTTCTGCCGTCTTTCCATCTTGCCTCACATGCGCCCCGCATGGTAGAACTGTCGTCTTCATGTCATTATCCATCGACGATATTCTCGCCGCAGCCGAGCAGCATCAGGCGAGCGATCTTTTCTTGCAAGAAGGGGAGCCGCCGCGCATCAAGATCAATGACCAGATCATGATGCTGGGGGAGGAGCCGATGTCGCTGGGTCAGATGAGCGCGCTGTGGCAGGCTTGTGGGGCAAATCCATTGTCTGATCTGGATCGCGATAGCGGGCTGATCTCAAAGCAACGCGTCCGCTTTCGCGTGAACCTGCATCGCAGCATGGGCCGGCTCGCCGCCGTGCTGCGCCGAATCAAGACCAAGGTTCCGTCCATCGATACACTTGGCGTGCCGGACTGGCTCCTGACACGGTGGGCGCAACGGTCGTTTGGTTTGGTTCTCATCACCGGGCCGACGGGCACGGGCAAGTCCACCACCATTGCCGCGTTGCTACGCTGGATGAACGAGAACCTCGCGCGGCACATTGTCACCATCGAGGATCCGGTGGAATATGTTTTCATCAACGAGATGTGTCATTTCACGCAACGCGAAGTGGGACG
>JAYVQB010000479.1:0-4028 GCA_043757085.1 Verrucomicrobiota bacterium | reverse complement strand
TCGGCGACACCGTAACGGTCGGCAGTTCATCCGTAATCAATGTCAACGGCCAGAACGCCGGCACTGTGGCCATCGGCGTCAGCGCATTGATTGCGAATCAAACCACGGCTGCCGGCGGAATCGCCACCTTGACGGAAGCACCCGCCCTCCCTGGTGCCGCACCGATCAGCACCGCCCAGCAGACCACCATTCAGGCCAACTCTCGCATCATGGCAAACTCCACCAGCGCAGGCAACGGCGGTCGCGTCGTCGTGTGGTCAGAAAAACAAAGCGTCGTCGGCGGAGTCATCGAAGCCAAAGGCGGCGACCTCAGCGGCAATGGTGGTCTGGTCGAAACCTCTGGCCGCACGGGATTGACGATCACTCCCGGCACCAAGGTCAACACGAACGCGCCCAAAGGTAAATCCGGCACCTGGCTGCTCGATCCTGCTGGCATCACCATTGATGCGAGCGCAAGCCCTACGGACACCAGCGGCGGCAATCCGCCTTTCAATCAAAACGCGGCCACGAATCATGTAATGGCCAGTGACATCTCGGACGCCTTGTTTACCGGCTCCAACGTCACCGTCTCGACCAGCAGCCTCTTCCCGGTTGGCAACCGCGACATCATTGTGAACGCGGACGTGGCGACGATCAGTCTTGCCCCGAACGTGACCCTGACCCTGAACTCCGCAGGTGGCATCACCATCAATAACACCATCGGCAGTTCCGCCAGCAATACCAGCCTCAATCTTATCGCCAAGGGAGACATCGCGTTCGTTGGCATCGGCAAGGCCGCAACCAGCAGCCTTGGCACCGTGTTTCTTGACACCCACACCAGCAGCACCGCGACCATCACCGGAGCCGCTGGCAGCAATGCCGTCGTGGCCGGCAAGCTCGGCATCACCAGCGGTCGTCAGGGCATCGGCACCTCAGCCAGTCCGCTCACCACATCTGTCTCGAATCTCGAAGCCACTGTCGCGAGCAACAGCCAGACCACGGGCGGCGGCATCTTCATCAAGAATAGCGGCACTAACTTGCACATCGGCGGGGTGGATCCCACGCTTAACGGCGTGCAGGTGTCCAATCTGCCCGGCTTCGGCGGCATCGAAATCACCAATATTGCGGGCGACCTATTTCTCGACAGCGCCACCGCTGAACGCATCACCGCGCCAGGAAACATCAAGCTCACCACCAGCAACAGCTTCGACATCCAAGTGCTCAATGCATCGCCCAACAGCATCCGCTCCCACAACGGCAGCGTGACGCTGAACGCCGGACGTCATGTTTTCATCGGCGATGCGGCCACTTTGGGCATCAACGTCCGCGGCCAGACAAGAGTGGACGTCACTGCTGGCGGCGACGTTAGTGTCAGTGGCTCGCTTCTTAAAGCAGGCGGCAGCACTGGTCTCACCGTCAATGCAGGCGGTGATATCAATATCCTGTCGTCGGGTGGCTTCGCAGCCACCATCGGCACCTCAGGCGGAGTCCCGGTCAATCTCACTACTGGTCTGGGCAAGACTTTTAACAACAACACACTGGCCAACGGCGGCGTGAAGACCACACTGGCGGACGATATCACCAGCACTGTCAGCACGGGCGCCAACGTCAACATTGTTGCTGACAAAGTCGCGATCAACTCTCCCATCAATGCGGGCAGCACCAGTAGCGTCAACTTTAATCCAGTCACGCTGACCCGTGCCTTCGACGTGGGAACTAAGAACAGCAGTAAGCTCAGCTTCACTCCTGCCGAACTTGGCATAATCACGGCGCAGGACGTCAATATCTTGACCTTCTTCGGGACCGGTGCACTCGACGTCAGCGCGAGTCTCGCCGCCCTGCCCTTCAAGAATCTTCTGCTGGTCACCAATGGGGCCGTCTCCATCAACAGCAATATTGATGTCGGGTCGGGAAACCTCGGCATTGGCGGTGGAGCAGCCGGCATCTCCGGTGCTGGCAACCTCACCACCGCAGCACTAACCCTATCCGCTCCCTTAGGGCCGGTCAATCTCAGCGGTGTCATCGACGCCACATCGCTCATCTTCCATTCAGGCGCTGCCACAACACTGACTAATGTAGGCAACAGCATCGTCAGCATCGGAGCTTCCAGTGCTGGCAGCAGCGGACTCATCGGCATCGGCATCAAAAACGGACTGACTGACCTGCATATCGCGGGCACCGTCACAACCAGCGGATTCTCTTCTATCATCACCGGGGGAGATATCTACTTTGATGCTGGCGGCAGCCTCAGTGCTCCTGGTATCCAACTCGACATCAGTAATGGGCACTTCATCAACAACGCTGGCGCAGGAGCGCTCACTGCTACAGGCGGGGGCCGCTTCATCGTTTACGAAAAGGATCCCTTTGGAAGTCATAATGTAGGTGGACTTGATCTGTCTCCCAGTTTTGCCAATCAAGATACTTCCAACCCGGTGCTTATCACTGACCTCATCAACGACCCTCTTGTTGGGGGTAATGTGTTTTATTTTGCTATCGTTACACCGCCAACTCCACCTCCCGCGCCACCAGCGGCTGCGGGGACTCCGCCCAGACGTTATGGTGTGCTCAGCGTCAAGGCGGAATCGTTCAGTGACTTTGCGGCTAAGGTCTTCTCAAAGTTCCAGCTTGGTGATGTGTTGAGTTTTTTGGCTGACCCGACAGTTCTGGCCGATCCAGAAAAGCTTGGCCTCGTGATGAATCAATACGCCATAGTTCTGAGTTATGGGCTTATTGGAGTTCACTTCATGACCGATGCGGAAGTGGCCGAAAGTAAACTTCAGTATGCACGAAAATATCAAGCAGATCAGCTCAACGCTTTTGCCAGAGCGCTCGGCGTTTCCGAGCTCACAGCAACCCAGAAGGACTATTTCTTTGCTAATTTTACCGCAGGATCTTCTTTGGCGGGGCCATCTGCCGTAAATCCCAGTTCCCTTTCGCCTGACCAAATCGGGTTACTAACCAAAGCCCAGGCTCTCCAGTTGCTTGCTTCAGCTGGCTGCCCGCTGAGCACCGCCGACCGTCAAACGGCACTGTCAGCCACCATGACTGAAGATCAGCTTAAAGGCATTCTGTCCAAGGGTCCGCTCGAAGGCCAGGCCTTTGCGGCAATTGTCGCGTCCGGAGCAGGTAACTTAACCCTTCAGCAAATCGTTGCATCCGGAGCCGGAAATCTTATCACTAATGACGGTGGCGGCTTCAGTGTTCTCGATAAATCCGGGAAAGTCATCAGTAACGATGGCGCATCGTTCTACCAGACAATGGCTGCCCTGAACAGCAAAGATGGCGCTTTTTTGGCAGACAAAAATGGCACTCCCCTCATTACGAACGATGGCGGCGGACTCATCACCAACGACGGTGCTGGTCTTATTTCGAACGACGGAGCCGGACTCATCAGCAACGACGGCGCCGGACTCTTTGCGAAGGGAATCCTCGGTGTAATTAGTAATGATGGTGCCAGCATTGTAGCGGCGCATAATCAGCTGATTTCGAATGATGGCGCTGGCATCTTCAGTGATAACGGTCTTGGTTTGATCTCCAATGACGGCGGCGGACTCATTAGTAATGATGGTGGTGGTCTGATCAACAGAAATAGTGCCAGCAGTCTCCTTGGCCCCGGTAACGGCAACTCCAACTCCATCATCAGTGGTAACTCCAGCGCCATCATTAGTGGTAACTCCAGTGCCGTCATCAGCACCAATGGCAGCGGATTCGCAAATCCCGCCATGAAGCCATGAACAATCGGTGATCGTTGAATCCTGATCGCATACCCCAAATCCATTTCCACTCCCATGAGAATCGCCATCCTCCTCTCCTTCTTCATCGTTGCCCTCGCCTTTGCCGTGGAGCCGCTCGACCGCTTCAAGCCCAAGCAGCCGGAGCCGATCGCCAAGGAAAAAGAAGCCAAGGACAGCAAGACTGAATCAAAGCCATCTACCGCGACTGCCACAGCGCAATCGGGCAACGCAGCAGTCACCCTCAAGCTGCGCGGCCTCATCTTCGTGGGCAGTAAACCCCAACTGCGCACTGGCGGCGTAAAGGCCATGGACGGC
>JAYVQB010000478.1:0-4031 GCA_043757085.1 Verrucomicrobiota bacterium | reverse complement strand
CGATAATCCTGATCATCGGGGCCGTCCTGGGCCGGGTCTATGTCGAGATCATCATGCTTGCGTTTAAAATGCTGGAGACACTCCAGCGCATTGAAGCGAAACAAAAATAAACAAACAACCTGAACTAAAATGGACACCCCCGAAGACCAAACGAACCAAAGTCAGCAGATTTCGTCATCCCCACCATTGCCCCCAACAGAGACAAGCGGCGGCGGCATGAGCAAGAATGAACAGAATATGGGTATGCTGTGCCACCTTCTGGCACTGTCGGGTTTCCTCATTCCTGGCGTGGGCAATATAGTCGGCCCGCTAGTCATCTGGTTGATGAAAAAGGAGGCGATGCCATTTGTCGATAGCCAAGGTAAAGAATCCCTGAATTTCCAGATCACGATTACTATCGCTGCCATCATAGGGTTCATCCTGTGCTTCGTCTTTATTGGATTCTTGCTGCTGCCAGTGATCGCGATATTCGCCCTCGTCTGTGTCATCCTCGCTTCCATCGAGACATCCAACGGCAAGCCCTATCGCTATCCGTTCTGCATCCGCTTGATCAAATAACAAGCTCGCGCCCCATGAAACTGCCTGCCGTCATCGCTTCCATTGTCATCACTGCCGCCCACGCCGGCAGTCCGGCCATCATATTCGATGGCCAGACGCTGAACGGTTGGGAGGGCGATAGGGAGCTATGGCATGTGAAGGATGGGGCCATTACCGCCGGATCGCCGGACAAGAAGCAGCCTCGAAATGAGTTTCTCAGCACGAAGGACAGCTACGGCGACTTCGAGTTGCATTTGAAATTCAAGCTCGAAGGCGATCCCAAGACGGGCTTCGTGAACAGCGGCGTGCAGTTCCGCAGTGAGCGTCATCCCGACGGCCACGAGATGATCGGCTATCAGGCCGACATCGGTGATCCGAAATACTGGGGCGCGCTCTACGACGAATCGCGCCGGAAAAAAATGCTGGCGGAACCAGACATGACCAAGGTGGAGCCGGTGCTGAAGCGAAATGACTGGAACGATTTCACGATCATCTGCCGTGGCGCTAACATCAAAATCATTCTTAACAACGTGACTACCGTTGATTACACAGAGGCCGACAAAAGCATTCCGCTCACCGGCAAGATCGCCCTGCAAATCCACGGCAGCGCGAACACCACGGTGTCCTTCAAGGACATCATGATCGCCACCTTCAAGTAGCCGCAAGAGAGGAGCTGGGCGTCCCGCCCGTGTTTTATTTGCCAATTCACGGGCAAGATGCTCGCGATCCTTTGACATCATACGCGCCTTATTTTTCCTCCAGACCCTGCTTGATCACGAAGATGATTTGCGCGTGATGCGGGCGATTTGAATCGATGATATCTGGCTCCTCCGCCTCCATTTTCTTCTGGATTCGCTGCAATTCATAGAGTGCGACCGAGCGGGCGGCGGCGAAGTGAGTTCTGCCCTTCACGTTACCGATCAAGCGGTCCACATAGTCGATCTGCAAGTTCTGCCGGATAGTGCTTACGGGAGCGTTCGCGGCCTCACCGAACATGACGCTCTGAGTGAGCTCCCGCATCATTTGATGCAGGGGATAGCCGTTGCCATAAAGGGCGCTGTCGAGAATGCGGTTCTGCGTGTTCGCGTGGAGCAGATGATCGAGCAGAGCGCGCTGGAACTTGAGAGCGCGTTCGTGAAGTTTTGGATCTTCACCCGTGTCCCTAAAGTCAAAACCGCGACGTTGCTGTTGCAGATGGCGCAGCAAATCATCGGGCACCTGCCAGGCATCGGGGCTGAAGGCGAATCTGGAGAGCGCAGCCATCGCGGCCTTCTGTTTCTCCGCCTCCACGGGTTTGAAGGGATCAGGTGTGTTTTCCTTGACCTGCCCGACGAACGCACGCTCCACATAAACTCCACCGATGTAACGGCTAATGGCGGTCAGGGCATTACTCTTTTCCGTGGTTAACGAAATGTAGCTCTGCAAAAGCTCCTGCCAACTCCGGCCTTCTTTGGGACGCTCTGCCATCAGCTTGCCAATGGCCTGCTGCACGATCTCGCAGCGTTCCGTTCCATAAGTGACCGGATCGCTGCTCATGTCGAACACTTGGGCGCGAGGATCAATGCCCTTACCGGGGGAGCGCATATCGTCGGCATCATTGGCGAAGCCAAGCTGGGATTCATTGGAGCGGCCGGCAATGGTGGCCAGACGCTTGGATTCGGCGGCGGCATCCGGCAAGGCATCGCTGTAACCGTATTCAATGGCCCAGTCATCATAGACACCCGGGGCGTTCATGTAATACTGCCCTTGATGTTTTTTGTCGGGGCCGAGGTTTAGTGGCATGTAATCCATCACCGAAGCACTGAGGCCAGTTCTCTCCGCCAGACCACGGTCGCAAAGTTCCGCCGGTGTGTGCAGATGACTCGCACGAAAGTTGTGACTAAGACCAAGCGTGTGTCCGAGTTCATGGAGGATGAGCTGGGCCATGGACTCCTTGAGCATGGTGTCAAAATCTACCTGATCAGCCTTGCGAAGCCGGAGCATATTCGAACCGAAAAGCAGACCCTGCTGGGTAAACGTCGCCGCCATGCAGGCGTGTTGATCGAACGCGTTGTCATTGCTGTTTTTTGACAGGCCGGCCATGCCCAGTTCATCCCACAGACGGTGGGCCATGACACGATTTTTCACGAAGCTGAACTCAAGCATGATGTCGGCGCCGAGAATTTGCCCAGTGCGTGGATTGGCAAAGCTGGGCCCATAACCGCCGAAGGGTGCCTTGGGCGAGGATGTCCAGCGCAGGACATTGTGATCGAGGTCATCGGCATTCCATTTCGCATCATCCGGCTGCACATTCACGACGAGCGTGTTTTTGTATCCGATCTTTTCAAAGGACTTGTTCCAGAGCAAGGCGGCATTTTTGATGGTCTCGCGAAATTCAAGCGGTGTGGTGTTCTCGATCCACCACACGATCGGCTCCACCGGTTCGCTCAAGGCCGCTTCCGGTTCTTTCTTTTTAAGATTCCAGCGATGAATGAAATCGCGATACGGCGTGGCCTCGGTCGAAATCTGATCCGTGAGCTGCGTCATGAAATAGCCTACACGCGGATCGTCGGCGCGCGGCTGGTAGTCATTCTCTGGCATCGCCACCAGCGTATGCTGCACACGAATGCTCACATAACGCGGATCGGCCATATCCTGTATTCCCTTGGCATCCTCGTCCGATCGGGCAGGCGCGGGGTTCTCATAAACGTATTCGACAACGAAGAAAGTATTGCGCGGATAGGAACCCCAACGGGTGAACTTGGTCTTCAACTCGGAGAGTTTTCCGAGCACCGCCTTGCTCTCTGCGCCGGATGAACTCGGCTTCACCTGCATGAACGCTTCCCTCAGGAAAAGACTGCCTGCACTGACGAGAAAGCCTTCGTCATTCGAGGCAATGATCGGCTCTGAGGCCACCACCGCGTTGCTGATGTTCGCGTGCGAGGCACGGGACAATGGATGCTCGGGATCAAAATAATACGCGGTGTTTTGCAGGACGAACTCCAGCTTTCCGAAGAGCTTCGAGATAGTGAAGACTTCGCTGTCACTGAACTGTCCGCGGTTGCGACCCGCTTCCACCACTCCATCCACGATGTGTGAGAAGTAGATGAACTCCCGTTTGATCTGATCTTTTTTAACAAAGAGATAGAGCGCACCAGTTTCACGGTCAGCGAAAATCTGGAACAGCCCTTTGAACTCCTGACAGTTTTTCGTGATGTCGGCGATGTTTTTTTTCTTCGGAGCAGCATCGGCTGGAGCAGGGGGATTGGCGGGAGCAACTTGCGGCGCAAGCTGGGGTGCTTCTGGTTTCGGCTGTGGCTGTGGCTGCGGCTCTGGCGTCTGCGCTGTTATAGATGCGGCGGAAATCGCCGTCGCGAGAAAAAGCCTTAGGGTGTGTTTCATAAGCGGAATAAGAATAAGCAGCGAGTGACGGCATTCTTGCCGGAATCAATTCAGGCGAACCATCAACAATCTTGATGTCTGCGAACGCCAAAAATCAGAACCAACACTGCGCT
>JAYVQB010000477.1:0-4047 GCA_043757085.1 Verrucomicrobiota bacterium | reverse complement strand
GCATCGCCAATGAACCCGATTGGCCACACACCCAGCCCGGATATTACCTCACACCAGAGCAGCACGTTGATCTCTTCCTCAAACTGGCCCACTACTTCGCAGAGATGTCGCGGCGTCATCCTGATGTTCCCAGACCCATGCTCATCGGACCGAACAATTGCAGTGCGGTGGCCTGTGGCGAAAAGTGGTTGAAGCCCCTATTGGAAAAAGCAGGTAACTTCGTCGATGTCATCGGCACCCATGACTACGACCGACGCGGGGATCGCTGGGGGATGCTGCGACAGATTTCGGGATCCCGGCCATTGTGGCTCACGGAGTGGTGCGTGAATGGGCCAGATAATTCACCCGACCTCATCTATTCCGCCTCCCAATACTGGCTGGCCATGACCGAGGCATTCAACGGCGGTGCGAATGCCTGGATGGCCTATGACTGGGTCTATCCGCCGCGTCAGGGAGGTGAAGCACTGATACATCTAGGCTGGGACGAAGATTACCATCTCACCAAAATCTATCATGGCTTCCGCCAATGGTGCATGCCACTCCGACCCGGCATGAAAATTGTCAAGGCAGACCTCAGTGGACCAGCCGCAACGGGCATCTCGAAGCCCGGCCTCAAAGCCTCGGCGTTTGTCTCGGCTGACGGCAAGCAACTCGTCATTCACGCTGCCGCCGTTCAGAACTCAAATGTCCCGCTCCGAATAGAACTCACCGGCCCTCTTTCTGCTGGAATAGTGCAGCGATATCGCACCTCAAATACGGAAAACATGGCATTACTGAATCCTGTAACCATCGCCAATGGGGCATTGTCGGAAACCCTTCCTGAAGGAAGCATGATGACCTGGCTCATTGGCTTTCCGGCTGCGGCTGAAAACTCAACTGCAAAATAACTCTTCCCTCGTCATCGGCAGGAATGCCTTGTCAGCAAGCCCTCTGGCCCTTATCCTCTTTTTTAAAACTGTGCCTGAATTGAACGACAAAATACTGCAACTACTTGGCAGCGAGGATTACGCTCCCTCCAATGTCCCCCAACTCCTGCAGAGCCTCGACCTGCATCGCAACCAGCAGCAGGAAATCCAATCTGCCCTGCGCGATCTCGAGCGCGGCGGCGAAATCATCCGCACCAAGGGCAACCGCTACATCAAGGCGCGCGAGGCCGACCTCATCCCCGGTGTCATCCAGATCAACCGCCAAGGCAAAGGCTTCGTCCAGCTCGATGAACCGGGCCTGACAGAAATCACCATCCCGGAAAGTGCCACCGGAACCGCGCTCAATGGCGACCGCGTCCTCGTGCGCCGCGATGTGCCGCTTGGAAAAACCCGGAAACCGCAAGGCGACGAATCCACTGGCGCGGTCATCCGCATTCTGGAACGCAAACGCTCGCAACTCGTCGGCACCTTGCAGCGCAGCAATCAGTTTTTGTATGTCATCCCAGACGATCCGCGCATCCCGCACCATATCAGCGTTCCGCAGCCGCGCGATGTCGGCAGACCGGCCAATGTCGGCGACAAAGTGGTCGTGGAACTGACCCACTGGGAATCATCCCAGACCAATCCCGAAGGCGAGATCATCGAATTGCTCGGTGCACCCGATGCCGAGGGCGTGGACATGCTTTCCGTGCTGCGCAATTACGATCTGCCGCTTCATTTTCCCAGGCCCGTATTGCAAGAGGCCAATGGCATTGTGAAAAGCCGCTCGCTCACTGATGCCGCGCCCCATGATCTCGCGGGCCGCACCGACTGCCGCGAGCATGATGTCATCACGATTGATCCCGATGATGCCAAAGATTTTGATGACGCCATCTGTATCAAACGTCACGCCGACGACCACTGGAAACTATGGGTTCACATTGCCGACGTTTCCCATTATGTGAAACCCGGCACCGCGCTCGATGCTGAGGCCCGCGATCGCGGTAACTCGACCTATCTCGTGGATCGCGTCATCCCCATGCTTCCAGAAGCATTGAGCAATGAACTATGTTCACTTAAACCGGGTGTGGATCGTCTCACCAAATGCGTCGAGTTCCATCTCTCCAACGACGGCACCGTCGTCGATGCGAAGTTCTATCCTGCCGTCATTCGCTCGAAGCGTCGCTTCACTTATGCCGAGGTCTTTGCGCAATTGCAGAATAAGCCTGCGGATGACATCGATCACATGTTGCATCACGCCCATGAAATGGCCCAGCGCATCCGGCGTGCCCGGTTCAAGGCGGGATCGCTCGACCTCGATTTCCCCGAGAGCAAAATCCGGCTCGATGAACAAGGTCGCATCCTGCGCATTGAAAAAATCTTGAACGATGTCTCGCATCAACTCATCGAGGAATACATGCTACTGGCCAATGAAGCTGTCGCCGCACGGCTCATGCATCTGACACGCCCCGCCGTGTATCGCATCCATGAATCACCCAAGGCCAGCCGCCTTGCTGCCTACCGCGAAGATGTCCTCGGTCATAAAATTCCCTGCGGCAATCTCAGCCTCCGCGCAGAAGTGCAAAAGCTGCTCCATCGACTCGGCGAACTGCCCATCGGCCCCGCATTGAAGATCGGCTTCCTCCGCTCACTCATGCGTGCGCGCTATGCCGTCGAGCCCCTCGGCCATTACGGACTCAGCAAGGCCAAATACACCCACTTCACCTCCCCCATCCGCCGCTACGCCGACCTCGTCGTCCATCGCGTGCTCTTCGATCACGTCCCGCTGACTCAGGCCGCGTGCAAGGAAATCGCCGACCACATCACACAGACCGAGCGCAATTCCGCCGACGCCGAACGCGACAGCAAAGAAGTAAAACTCTACGCCTATCTCAAGGCCCAGTTGCAATCCGGCAAACCAGTGACTTATGCTGCGCTCGTTACCGATGTGCGAAACTTCGGCTTCTTCGTGGATGTAACCGATCTCGGCATGGGCGGACTCGTGCATCTCTCCTCCGTGCAGGATGACTTTTTCGCCTTCGATCCCGTCCGCGCCCGCCTCATAGGACGCAGCACCGGACGCATCATCAAACTCGGCGACATCATCAAAGTGCAGGTCAACAAAGTGGACAGCTTCAAGAAGCAGGTCGATTTCAAACTCGTGAACGACTCAGGCGACAAAGCTCCGCGCCCCGGCCGCTTCCAGAAGAAATTCACACGTCAGCAGCAGCGGCGTTAATCGCACAACCGCCTGATGACAGCCCGATTCCTTCACCATGAGCACCCCGGAAAATCCCCGCCCACCCTTTCCGCCATTCAATGCCGAGACCGCCGCGCAGAAAGTTCGCATGGCGGAAGACGCGTGGAATTCTCGCAACCCCGAGCGCGTCTCACTGGCCTACACACCCGACACCGTCTGGCGGAATCGCGCGGAGTTTCTCATGGGGCGTGAAGCCGTTGTTGAATTTCTGACCCGCAAGTGGAGCAAGGAACAGCAGTATCGTCTCATTAAGGAACTGTGGGCTTTTCACGGCCATCGCATCGCCGTCCGTTTCGCCTACGAATGGCATGACGAATCCGGCCAGTGGTTCCGCTCCTATGGAAACGAGAACTGGGAGTTCAATGATCAAGGCTTCATGCAGCGCCGCATCGCCAGCATCAACGATCTGCCCATTGTCGCGAGCGAACGGAAATTCCTCTGGCCCCAAGGGCGACGACCTGACGAACATCCGGGCTTGTCGGAGCTAGGGCTGTGATGCTCGAATGAAAACGGTATCTCTTTACGGAAGCGGTTTTCAAAGTCCATATCTTCACGCGGTCACGTCCCGACAGTATACATAGTATACATAGTATACATTATACATAGTATACATAGGGACAGGCACATTAGTATACATAGGGACAGGCACATTGTAAGAAAGTTGTTGCAAATCTGAGATGGTCATCCACCCTTCAGTCATGCGTCTTTCACGTCTCAAGGCTCCTGCGGAGCATCCTGTTGCCTACTACCACTGCATCTCCAGAGTAGTGGATCGGCGGTTTGTCTTGGAAGACGTTGAGAAGGAGCATTTTCTCAAGCTTATGCGCTTCTATGAGCGTTTCTGTAAAGTCCGCATCGTCTCCTACTGCCTCATGAGTAACC
>JAYVQB010000476.1:0-4049 GCA_043757085.1 Verrucomicrobiota bacterium | reverse complement strand
TTATCTCTGTGTGCGACTCTTTCGCAAGTCCTCCGCTGGCCTCACACCAATGGTTACCGTGGTCAGTTCTGCGGATTCGGAAAAGGCGTGGATCAGATGTCGGCCCGGTTCTAGCCAGGCGTAGGTTCTGCCGTCTTCGGTCTCAATGCGCAGTGTTGGCGATGTCCAGCGCACGCTGTTTCCGTGCTGGGCTCGCAAGAGCAATCGGCGACCTTCGTTGCCGAGATCGGGATCGAGAAAGAGCACGGTGCCGTCTTTGGGCGAGATGACTTGCGGCGGTCCTGTTAGTGTGGCTTCGGGACGCAGACAGAGCAGACCCGTGGCCCACAAGTTCCCCTGCCCCAGCCAGTTCGCATATTCCTGTCCAATGTAAGCGCGACCCGTGGCAGGTTCATAATCGGACTCAACCGCGAGCTTGGGTTCGGTGCCGCTGATGAACACATCATCACGGCTCACGCGAGGCAGTGGAGCGGTTTCATCAAGCCGATGGCCGGTGCGCGGATCAATCTTCGCATGAACGATATTCGGCGGCTCCTCGAACCATGTCGTGCCAAAGGTTTCGTGCAGTTGCTTGAAGATGTCGCTGAAGATGGGGCCAGCACCGGTGACGCCGGAAACATTTTCCATGGGCGTGTTATCGAAATTTCCCGCCCACACGCCGACGGTGAATTCCGGCGTGAAGCCCAGCGTCCAGTTGTCGCGATAATTTCGGCTCGTGCCGGTCTTTACCGCGCAGCGGAAAGGTAATCGGATGACGGAATGCGGGCCAAAGGTCGGCACTCGCGCCTGGTTGTCGCGCAGGATATCTGCGATCAAATAACAAATGGATGGCGAGTAAAGTGTCGTTGATGCAGCGGCGGTTTCATCTGCCAGCAGCGTCCACGATTTGAATTCGCCCAGCCGCGCGAGACACGCATAGGCGTTCGCCAGTTCCAGCAAGCGCACTGGCGCGTTGCCAATGGTTAGCCCCAGACCGTAGTGTTCCGGTGGCTCCGTGAGCGTGGTGATGCCGAGTGAATGCAGCGCTTCACACAAAACTTTTTCGCCACCGATTTGTTTCAGAACGCGCACGGCGGGAATGTTCAGTGAACTGCCCAATGTAGTGCGCAACGTGACCGGGCCGTAGTTGCGATGATCGTAATTCTCCGGGCGATACATGCCGGTCGTGGTGCTGAACTCGATGGGCAAATCCGGGATTATCGTGGCGGGGGTAAATCCTTTCTGGAGCGCGATCAGATAAGTAAAGGGCTTCACCGCCGAGCCAGCGGAATGCGGCATCCATGCGCCATTGATCTGGCCACTGTCAGTGGAAAAAAAATCGCGTGAACCGGCCAGCGCGAGCACGCGGCCCGTCTTGTTTTCGATGACCACCGCCGCCGCTTGAGTGACGTGACGTTCGCGCAGCAAGGCCAGCCGCGCGGTGATGATGCTCTCGACGCGGGATTGCAGGTTGGCATTGATCGAAGTGCGCAATACAGATGAGCCGCCTGCGTTTCCCAACAACGCAACTGCGTGCGGCGCTTCAAATCCCCCGGTGAAACGCTGCAGGGTGAGTTTCTCATTCAACGCGAGATTGACGGCCTCATCATCGAGCCAGCCAAGTTCATGCATCCGGGTCAGGATGCGTTGTTGACGCTTCTTCACCGCATCGAAATTCTTGAACGGATTCAATCGCGTGGGCGATTGCGGCAGCGCGGCGAGCAGGGCGCATTCCGCCGGGGTGAGATCGCGCAGCGGCTTGTGGAAATATCCCTGCGCGGCAGACGCGCAGCCGGTGAGCAGGTTGCCGTAGCTGATGCGGTTGAGGTATTCGGCGACGATGCGTTCCTTGTCCCAGGTCATCTCGATGCGCCGCGCTTGCAGAGCTTCGATGATCTTCGCCATGACAGAACGCGGACGTGGTTCATCTGCGCTGATCTTGGCGAGCTGCTGGGTGATGGTCGATGCGCCTGACACAATGCGCCGAGCGCGAACGTCATCCCACATCGCCCGCGCGATGGCGGTGAAATCAATGCCGTGATGCTCGAAGAATCGGCGATCCTCGGCGGCAAGCGTGGCCAGAAGCAAAGGCTGCGGAATATCATCAAAGCCCGTCGGTTGCGCGACGCGCTGACCATCATCAGTGAGCAACTGTCGCAAGGGCGTGCCGTCGCTGGCGAGGAATGTCAGCGACGGCGCAACAGGTTCTGTGAGCTTACCGGGAAGCGGTAAAGCAAACGGCAACGCCCACCAAACCGCCGCCAGTGAAGCGACCGAGATGAGTAAAGCTTTCCCGAGCCTTTTCCATTTTTTGGCAGCGGGCTTCATGTGACTTAAAACCTAAACGTGATAGCCAACTATTTATCAGCCACGTTTCCACCATTGGCCATCGGCAGGGTAAGCACGCGGTCGATGGAACCGAGGCCGTAATGATCCGGTTCATACATGGCCTCGATGCGAGTCGGCGGCGCGATGACATCCCCTTCCGCAATGACGCGGGCGAGATATTTCAAATCAAAACGACCGAGCTGGCTCCAGTCATCGGTGAAGAACAGCGCCTTGTCATTGCGCAGCTCGCGATAGTCACACATCCATTCGTTGTCGCGCGCCTTGGCGTCTTTGCGCTGGTTCTGCGTGGCGAACTCAGGGTTCACCGGCTCGAACACGCTGGGCAATGGGTCTTCCAGCGCGAGATAACGATTGGGCCGGAGCACTTCGACTTCGAGCGTAACCACGATGAGATCGCCAACGCGAAGGTCTTTCGCAGGTTCCAGCGTGCCAGTGGAAGTAAGGCGTTCATAGCGGCGCTTGATGCCAAATCCTTTTTGCACAGGCTGGAAGGTTTTCATGTCGGGCCAGGCTTTGAGTTCGACGCGGGCACGCAATGTCTTGCCGTCAGGAACGTTGATGCGCAGTGGCTTCGCGCCGCCTTGATGTTCGAATGACATCATCGCCGAAGTCGTCGCCAGCGGACTGTTCAAGGTCATCTCACTTTTCTTGCCGCCGTAATCCATCACGAAGTTCAGCGGTGACGCATCATTCGCCGTGCGTTCGTTCGCGGAGATTCCAAGCAGAATCCAAGCGTTGGAGAAAGTGGTGCCCCAATGGCCATCGCGACCACGGCGATCGAAGAGTTCATTCGCCAATTTGTTGCCTTCACTGTTCAGGCCAAGCTGGGCGCAGAGCAGCAGGCGCAGTCCGGCGGCGGTGTTATCGCCCAACCAGTAACGCTCGTATTTTGACCCGGCAGGCAGCGGTTTCATAAGTTCCGCGATTTGTTTTTCGGGCGACTTGGTGATGGACATTGCCATCCCGAGGAAGAGCCTCGACGTCTCCGGCATCGTGTTGCGACGCTGATAGAGCAAGTCTTGATAAGCCGGCTCGGCCTTGCCCGCTTTCGCGAGCATGTAGAGCGCAAACGATGAATCGTAGAGGCCGTAAGCTTCCTTGGTTTTTCCGAGATCGAGTCCGCGCAATTCTTCGGACATCCACTTGGTGATCTTATCAATGGTATCCTGCGGAACATCCACGCCCCACTCTTTTGCCTTGATCAATCCATATCCGCCATACGCAGAAGCCCACAGCAGCGGCTTGGTGCCGCCGGGCCAGTAGGCCAGTCCGCCCTCCTCGGTCTGCATGGTGAGGATGCGCGCCACACCTCGCTTGATGGCCGTCTTCACTTTGTCCTTTTGCAGGAGATCGGGGAAGAGCGGTTCGTATTTGCTGAGCGCGAGCCAAGGCAACATGCTGCTCGTTGTTTGTTCGACGCAGCCATAGGGATAGTGCAATATGTGATCCAAGGCATCGCGAGCCTCGCCCATCCGGCTTTGATTGAAATCGACGCGGAGATCGCCATCAGCTTCCAGAAGTTGCGGGTTGATCTTTTTCATCAGGTCATCGTTCGCGGTCATGCGGGCGAGTTCAAAGTAATGCACTTCACGCAGGGCAGGCGCGGGCTGGGTGACCTCAAACTTGCTTTCCACGGCATCGACGAGCGGCTTGGCATCGCTCCACTTGGTGGTGCTCACGCGCCATTGCCACGCGCAGGTGCCGGTCTTCACGAAGCGCAC
>JAYVQB010000475.1:0-4059 GCA_043757085.1 Verrucomicrobiota bacterium | reverse complement strand
TGAAGACGGAAGGGCGACTTCGTGCGCTCGGTTTTCCTGAGAAGTGCCTGACGGTGCGCCGCACGAACTTCGCCGGAATACGACGCGCCCTTGATGAAATGGGATGGAGCGATGGAGCGGATGTGATCCTCGCCGATCTCGGCGTCTCTTCCATGCAACTGGACAATCCCGCGCGCGGTTTCAGCTTCAAGCATGACGGCCCACTCGACATGCGGATGAATCCTCAGCGTGGCGTCTCCGCGCGCGATCTCTTGCGGAAAATCAGTGTCGAAAAACTTGCGGCCATGCTCAATGAAAACGCCGACGAACCCCATGCCGCTGCATTCGCCGAAGCTCTCGCTGGCCAAGATATCGCGACCACTCAAGTTCTCGGGTCGGTTTTGAGAAAGAACCTGCGACGAGGAACTTCCGACGATGATGCCGCAGCCACCACCCGCCGCGTATTTCAAGCCCTGCGCATTGCCGTGAATGAGGAATTCAGTGCGCTCGATTCCTTCTTGCGCGAACTTCCAAATTGCCTTCGCTCCGGCGGACGCGTTGCCATTCTCACCTTTCACTCCGGCGAAGACCGTCGCGTAAAGAAATGCTTTCAAGCCGCCGAGCGCAGTAGCATTTTCTCAGCCATCAGCGATGAAGTCCAACGTCCGACCAGCGAGGAAATCCGTCTCAACTCCCGAGCCGCACCCGCGAAATTACGCTGGGCGGTGAAGGTATGAAAATGGCGAAGTTTACCCAATCACCGCCGGCCATTCCGTGTGGAAGAACTGGCCTTCGGGTTTGTCGATG
The DNA here is from genome assembly GCA_043757085.1 of Verrucomicrobiota bacterium. Lineage (GTDB taxonomy): Bacteria > Verrucomicrobiota > Verrucomicrobiia > Verrucomicrobiales > Verrucomicrobiaceae > VFKE01. Next base: position 3,273 of record JAYVQB010000475.1, on the reverse strand, counting down.
CGTTCGTAGGTGTGGGCACCGAAGAAGTCGCGCTGGGCCTGAAGCAGGTTCGTCACACTCATCGCTTCCTCGCGGGCGCGGAGGCGACGACGGTTTATTTCATCCTCATCCGTGCTCCGCCAGTCGCCGTCGGCAGGCACCTTGAGATCGTTATCCAAGTTTTTCTTGGCGCTTTTCTTGGCAGATTTTCGATTGGGCAACGGCTGCGGTTTTTTCAACAAGGCGTTGAGATTGGATTTTGCTTTGGCAGGCATGAATGGCGGTAGAATGAGTATATTGGCTACGATGACAGTGTTTTGTTTGAATGAATCGATGGCTAGTCGGCCATTAATATTACTCACGGAATATCAGGGTGCGTTGCCACTCATTATCCAGACCATGTTGCTTAATGAGTTCGATCAACGGCTGACAATCCCATTCACCCCCAAGGCTCGACATCATCCGACTAATGTCCCGCAGATGTTTCGCCGCTTCGCCTTCACGGTAGAACTGAAGCTTCCTCACAATGACATATTCAGGTGGGGCAAAGACGACTAAATCGCCCTCAATATCTACAGAACGGGCATTGGCGAGACCCCATACATGCAAATTGTCGTGACCCGAAAGGTAGATGTCCGCCTTAAATCCAGTCTCGTGGTGGATCAGATTGAAATGACCGCGTTGCGGCCGGGAAAGCTCGATTTGAATCACTTCACGCGGCGGGCAATAAAACTCGTCGGCAGGGAAAGCCTGTTCAATGCGGATAGCATCCTCGCGCTTGAGGAAGACGATAATATCCACGTCATTGGTCATCCGGGGCTCGCCGTAGTAGATGGCGGCTACGCTGCCGCTCACCATGTAGCGGAGGCCAAGTTCATTGAGCTTCCGGGTGAAGATGAGAAATGGCTCAGGTGACTGCATGTTTGAAAATCTCCTTCACTTGCTGTTGCACAGTCTCCTCGCTCCAATCGGGATGTTGTTCCCGAAGCCGGGCCGCTTTGATTTTTCGCGCACCCCAATAAAGCTGAAACGCCGTGCGTAGTTTCTGCGCTCCTGTCATGCGGCGCAGGGTGGCGATATATTCTGGCGTAAGCTCGGAAGCCATGACGATTCATTATAAACAATGATGGCATTTGTGCAATGCTGTCAGGGAATCAACTCACGCTGGACTTGGAGAAGAATCGCTGGGAGGCGGGGGCGCTAGTCACAAATGATGCCAGGGAATCGCGGTAATGTTGGACTCCAACAGCATGGGACGGTCGCAGCGGCAGACGATGTAACCATGCTTCGCTTTGCCTTTCTGTTCCGCGATGAAGGTGCGCAGATGACGGGCATCGGAGTTGCTGGGGTTCTCCGTCCATTTCACTTCGATGGGAATGATTTCGCTGCCGCGCTCGACGATGAAGTCGATTTCGGAACCGTCCTTGGTGCGCATATAATGGAGCCGACCTTTGCCAAGATATTGCAGACGTTTCCACAGCTCCAGTCCCACCCATTGTTCAAAAATCGGACCCGGATTGGCCTTGACCGTGGACTCACCCGCCGTCAGTCCTGCCGCAGCATGACGCAGGCCGAGATCAAAGAGATAAAACCTCGGCGTCGAGAGCAGTTGCTTGCGCGGGCTGCGCGTCCACGCCGGAATCGTGAAGCCGAGGAACATATCCTCAAGCAACTGGTAATGCGCTTTCACCGTCGGTTGCGAAAGCGCAGCTTCATTGGAGATCGCGGCATAGTTCACGATTTGACCCGACTCCGCAGCCGCGAGCTGGAGGAAGTGCTGAAACTTGCCCCAATCGCGCACATGACCTTCGCGGCGGATTTCTTCCTCAAGATGAAGTATGGCGTAACCTTGCAGCATGGCATCGCGGTCCCGTTTGTCGGCTGTCACGACCCCCGGCAGATCACCGAATGCCAGACGCTCCATGAGATCAGCTTTTGGGAACAGGTTTTTGCTCGGCGGGTCGAACCCCATCGGGATCAATTCTTTGGACGAAGGCTTCAGCGAATGCGGAGCCGGGCGTTCGCACATCGTCAGCGGAAACAGATGATGCACAAAACTGCGCCCCGGAAGCAGATTCGCGCCAGCCTGCCGTAGCTTCCGCGCCGAGCTGCCGCACAAGATGAATCGCCATCGCTTCTTGTCGGAATCGTAGAGATGCTGCACCGCATCGAACAGGGCAGGCACCGCCTGCACCTCATCAATGAACACCGTGCGCGGCTCCTTGCGCGCAGGCATGGCACGGCAGATTTTGACCAGCCGTTCCGGCTCACGCAGAAAACGAGAACGCTCCCCAGGGTCGGACAAATCATGAATCTCGGCGTCTTCTGGCAACAGCGACCGGATCAGCGTGGACTTCCCGCATTGCCTGGCTCCGAACACGATGTGAACAAAGGGCCGTGCGAGCTTGGCGGTCAGCGTAGAAGCATACCAGCGGTCGAACATGAGGCTAAACTAACACGCGAAATCCAAATGTCACTTTAGATTTCGCGTCCTTTTATAAATGTCACTTTAGATTTCGCGTCACTTGTTTTACCGAACAGGTGGAGCCAGCAACCGGTCTGCGGCGAGGAGTGTCCGCGATCCTCTCTATTTACCCAATGACCTCCGGCCATTCCGTGTGGAAGAACTGGCCTTCGGGTTTGTCGATGCGTTCATAGGTGTGGGCGCCGAAAAAGTCGCGCTGGGCCTGGAGGAGGTTCGCGGGGAGGCGGGCGGCGCGGTAACTGTCATAGTAGCCTATGGACGCGGAGAAAGCGGGGACGGGGTGGCCGCTGCTGACGGCGAGGGCGACGACTTCGCGCCAGTTTTGCTGGGTGGTGCTGAGGAGGTCTTTGAAGAATGGATCGAGCATGAGGTTCACTAGCGCGGGATTGCTGCGATAGGCGTCGGTGATGCGATTGAGGAATTTCGCGCGGATGATGCAGCCGCCGCGCCAGATGGCGGCGATGCGGCCGAGGTCGAGGCCCCAGTTCTTTTTCTCGCCCATGGTTTTGATGAGGTCGAGGCCTTGGGCGTAGCTGATGATCTTCGAGGCGTAGAGGGCGTCGTGAACTTTCTTCACGAGTGCGGCTTTGTCAGTCATGATGCTGCCGTCCGGGCCGGTGAGTTGGGTGCTGGCGGCGACGCGTTGTTTTTTCTGGCTCGACAAAATGCGGGCTTCCACGGCGGCATTGATGGTGCTGATGACGATGGCATTTTCTGCGCCGTTGATGAGCGTCCACTGGCCGGTGCCTTTTTGGCCGGCCTTGTCCTGAATGAGTTCGACGATGGGCTTGCCGGTCTCGGGGTCTTTT
>JAYVQB010000474.1:0-16008 GCA_043757085.1 Verrucomicrobiota bacterium | reverse complement strand
GCGCCGGTTCGCACGGCACCACTTACGGCGGATCGCCCTTGGCCTGCGCCACCGCCATCGCGACGCTCAATGTCATCCTACGCGATAACCTCGCCGCGCATTCAAAAATGATGGGCCACATGATCGCGCATGAAACCACATCTTGGAAATTGCCTGTGCTCAAAGCAGTCCGTGCCTTCGGATTTATGATCGGTTTTGAACTCAATACTGACCTGATCGAATCACGCGCTGACTTCAAAGCCAGCGGCAAAATCCCCTCTATCTGGATTGCCAAACAACTCATGGATGCCGGACTCCTCACCGTCGCGGCCGGCCCGAATGTGCTGCGCTGGCTCGCACCCATGAACACCACCGAGGCCGAGGCCCTCGCTGGATTGAAAATCATGCGTGAGGTTTTGGGACGGATCGCGATTTTGTAATTTGGACTGCGCGGACATGTCGCCGCAGTCCAAAATGTAGCAAGTGCGTCTCGCACTTGCAGGGCTGCAATCAAGCGTGCGATACGCCCGTTATCACGCTAAAGCGTGAACACCGAGCATTTACGCCAGGAACACCCTGTATTTTTTGCATGGGAAAAAAGAATGCTTGCAATCTCAACCTTCTTTTGTCTAAATCCTTCCCGATGCTACTGCCTATAAATAAAGCTCAACGGCTCAACGGCTCAACGGCTCAACGGCTCAACGGCTCAACGGCTCAATTAGGGGCTGAGGCATATTGCGGCGCATTCACAAGGATTGACGACACGTCTTGTCGTCTAAAAAGAAGGAGCGCGTGTATGGCGAAGCCTACTCGCCCATTTGGCCTTTGGAGCGTGGCCATATCGAAGACGCGATTTCAGGCGAGTGGTCTGGCGACACACTCGCGCTCCTTCTCAATGAAGGGCGACACTCTTGTCGTCACGATCGAAGCAAGCCACTTGACGGCAAAAGTGCCGTCATTCCTTGCAGGAGTAGTAGCGGCGCCCTCGCCGCTTCCGATGTGCCGCACGGCGCCTCGCCGTGCCACGTTCCCGGCAGCGATGGCGCAGCCGACACCGGAGAAAGCGACGAGGCACCGCTTCTACTCAAAACGCGCCTCCCGGTCATTTTCAGGGGGTTCTTCCACGCCGAACTACACCGACACCACCCTGCTCCCGGCCACACCCGCCCAAGTGGAAATACCGCGCCATCTATCGTGTGGGCAATTCACGGTCGGACTCTGGAGCTTGGAGACAGGCATCACGGTGGACGGGTGAAGACAAAAAAGTAAAATAATAAACACTATGAATGGTAATTCTCCAAGAGCCTTTGGGCCGGAATCCACGGTTAGAACACTCGCTAATATTGAGAGGGAATTATTGCGCTTAGGTGATTGTTCCGCTCACGCAACGCCACACAGTCAATCCACGCTTGATTATCATCGTGATAGCGATGGCAGACTAATTGTTAGAATACAAATCGAAAACAATCAGGTCACATCAATCGATCTGTTTAATATGCTTGAAGTCGCAAACGCGGATTGGCTGTTAAGCTTCTTGGGGTGGCTCATGCCTGAACGAGTTGGACATAATCTTCACCTAAGAAATAATATTCTGAGTAGTGCGAAGCAACTCAATAGCGATGCGACTGCTGGTAACAAAGATATACACATTGATTCCAACTGGCATCCAGAAAATGATTCTATGGGCAAAGTGTTATTTAATTTGTCACGCGAAACCATAGAGGCACCGATAAAAATGAGTATAAAATACTTCGGCAAACAATAAAGAGTAAAAACATATGAGCGCTCACAGAAATATGATGGATGAATATCTTATAGAACTTTCTAAGCCAAGACCCTCTTTTGGTGTGCAAAATCAAATTATAGAAACGCACAATGAAGTGACCATTATAATGAATATAAGAAAATGCATAGACTGGGATAAGCCGAGATGATTGCTTCATGATAACTTACAATATTATCGAAGTTGATAACGCTGTTCATATTATTTACACTTGGAGCGCTTTGGAAGCAGCGCTTGGGTAGAGGTTCACTTCACTTTTTCCTCAAACTGACAAAGCAGAATAATATTAAACACGCATAAAAGACTAAGCGAGGTGTGGAAATCCAAGTGTGAAACCATTAAAATGAGCGAAATCTACATCCATCGCGACGGGCAACAACTGGGGCCTTACTCACCCAATGATGTCGCAAATCATATCAAAATCGGCGACTTGAAGCGCGACGATCTCGCTTGGTGCGAAGGCTGCGCAGAATGGATGCCGCTAACGCAGATTCCTGGTTTGAAGCTTCCTAGTGCCACGCCGCCGCCGCCGCCACCACCACCGCCCCCTCAGGTTGCTGCATCGAATACGCCGGAAACAAATGCTTTATCATCAGATACAAAGGATTGGCTTAAGGCATTTTCTAACAAGCAAATTTCTGTGGTGCTGGCGTTAGCACTAGTAAGTGCGATATGCGTATTGAGTATTATATATGTTCGGAAAATGCGTGCAAAGGCAGGTATACTAAAATCAGCCGCAACAACGATAATGACACTTGAAAATGCCATAAAGTCATATGAGATTGAATACAACCGCCTGCCTTTCCTACCGGACACCAAAGGGGGACTTCCACAAGGTAGAACTGGCATCCAACGCACAAAGGGATGGCTTCTTGATTCCCTCACGTCAAAGTCGAGGATTAATCCGCGTGCGGTCATTTTTTTTGACCCGCCGCACGCAATTGGTCACAAGGAGGGAATTGAAAAGGCATATGATGGTGAGCTAGTGCTACTTGATCCTTGGGGGCGGCCATATTATTTCATGCTGGATTACGATGAAACCCCCGGAATTATAGACCCATCTAATTCATCCAAGAAGCTTCAGAAACATATCATCATTTATTCTTCGGGACCTGATGGAAATCCAGAGACATGGGAGGACAATGTTGCCAATTGGAAGTAGCCCTTGACCAGAGCGCGATTTAAACATTCAAAGGCAGTTATGCGCTACATTTTTATCAAATAAATTTCAGACTTTGAAACCGTTTATCACTCAACTCACTCAAAATGGAAATCTACATAACACGAAACGGCCAGCAGCATGGACCTTACTCTCCCGATGACGTTGCTAATCATATCAAAACTGGCGACTTGAAGCGCGATGATTTGGCCTGGTATGATGGTTGCGCAGATTGGATGCCACTAATGAAAATCCCAGGCTTAGCTCTGCCTAGTTCATCACCGCCTCCTCCGCCAGCACTTCCTGCATATACTCCATCAATTGTCGAGCCGACAAAAAAGTCCGCTACATTTTTAGATTTGTTTAAAAGCGATAAGTCACAACAGCCTGCTGTGCATATCAATGTTAATAAAAAAGGATGCGGTTCAAGTTGCGGAACAATTTTCGTGGCCCTTATTGTGCTCGGTTTTATCGGGAGCTTATTCAATAAAGAAAAACCAGAAGATTCCCAAAAAGAAACGTCATCTGGAACAGTAATTGAGAAAAAAATCCCAGATGGAAATCAAGCCTTATTCGAGATGGGAAAAGTTCGCGATATAAAGGGAACGACGGTGCAGCGCGAAGATGCTCTTAAGGCAGTCGAAAGGAAGTATGCCGGTAAAACTCTCGAATTTGATGGCACGGTTTACGATGTCGAATCTGATGAAAAAGTTGAAGTGAAAATAGACAGTGGTAATTACGCGAATGTTTTATTTAAAGATTCATCTTCTGCCGTCCACAATCTCAAAAAGGGGTCATATATTAAATTCACAGCGACACTTTCAGCATTTGGAACAGGAATTTTATTCAAACATGATTTGACCGATGCTAAGCTTTTACCTTGAAGCGCCGCCATATCAGTTACCCCTCTTCAGTAGTGATGTTTTTCATACGAATACATGGCCAAGCACATATAGGGACTGGTAAAATAGTCGCAAAACACCCGTCCCACGCGCTAAAGCGCACACAATTATGAATTTTCAGCAAATCGGAACAACAATAGAAAAGAGCATGAACGAAGCAGAACAAACGGCAATAGATTTCAATGTGGCTATTGCTGAGGCATGGGCGCAAGATCAAGAACTGAAAGCGGTAAACGAAAGACTCATTCAGCGACTAAAAAACCAGCTAGGTGCAAGGTGGAATGAAGATGTTGAAAAGGAATTTCGCAGAAGGCTCTCTGAGGCCGGCTACGGAACTATGGGGACATGAATTTTGTGACCTGCTGAACGTAAGAGCATTCACCGCAACACACTACCATCAAATTCTTCTATGAACTACCGCATCGCACGCAACGGCACAGAAATCGCCACGGCTGACGAACAACAGATCAAAGCGGGACTCGAAAGCGGACTCTATTCTGCCAGCGATCATGTTTGGTGTGAAGGAATGAGTGGGTGGAAACCTGTCGCTGAGGTGCTCAATATGGATGAGGTTGACGTAGCCGAAGAGACGCCTGAGCGGGCCGTTATACTTTCACTGATCCAAAGCGCGGTCTTTATCGTCGTAGTGGTCTTGGTAGTCGTCATCATCCTCAACGTAATCGCTAGAAACAAGTAAGCACCGCAGCAGGGCTGCCGCAGTCCAAGGTTCATGTCCAAGGCGTATGTAATCTTGCCTCGTGCGATTTCCTGTATAAGACTGCTCGTATGAGTTTCTCGCAGCAATTTGATGCCCTCGATGCCCGGCCTTCGCCGGTTGTGGAGCGTTTTGCGGCGCTGCTGCAACCGAAGACGGACAAGGCACTGGCGGCGATGGCGACGGAATCGCGGCAGATCACGCGGCGAAATTTCGGACGCACAATGCGGCTCTTTGCTCCGCTCTATCTTTCGAACGAATGCGTCAATAATTGCAAATACTGTGGCTTCTCGCGCGACAACCTGATCTTGCGGGTGACGCTGACGATTGAGCAAGTCGTGACCGAGGCGCGGCATCTGGTGGCGCAGGGATTTCGCAATATCTTGCTCGTGGCTGGCGAGCATCCGCGTTTTGTCAGCGAAGGTTACCTGGAGGAATGCATTCGCGCCCTGCGTGAATTTGTTCCGGCCTTGAGCATCGAGGTCGGCCCAATGGAGAGGCCCGAATATGAGCGCATGGTCACGGCGGGTTGCGAGGGGCTGGTGGTGTATCAGGAGACTTATGATCGCGAGGTGTATGCGCAAATGCACACGGCGGGACCGAAGCGTGACTTCGACTGGCGGCTCGATTGCCCGGAGCGCGGCTGTGATGCGGGATTTCGGCGGATTGGCATCGGCGCGTTGTTCGGGCTTACGGAATGGAAGCGCGAAGCGATGCGGCTGGCCTCGCATCTCGACTATTTATATAGGCACTACTGGAAGGCATTTTATACGGTGGCGTTTCCGCGACTGCGCCCGGCAGCGGGCGGGTTTAAGCCAGAATTCCCCTTCACAGATCGCGAGCTGCTCCAGACCATTTGCGCGTTTCGGCTGACTTTTCCAGAGGTGGGCATTGTGCTCAGCACGCGCGAGCCTGCGTCGCTGCGCGATGCATTGGCGACGGTCGGCATTACCATGATGAGCGCGGGCAGTCATACTGAACCCGGCGGTTACACGGGGCAGGGGACTGATGATTTGCATCTCACGGTGAAAGGCAAGCGCGTGGAGCGTGTAGAAACCAAATCTTGCGATCGTGCGGAAGGTCAGTTCGGCATTGCCGATGAACGTTCGCCATTGGAAGTCGCGGAGATTCTCCGCAAGCACGGACTGGATCCAGTTTGGAAAGATTGGGACGCGGCGATTCTTTCGGAGGCGGCAGCATGAAATTGCAAGTCAATGGAATCGCGCATGAAATTGCGGTGCCGCTAACTGTGCGGGCCTTGCTCGATGAATTGGGCTTCGGTGAAAAGCCGGTGGTTGTGGAGTTGAATCAGCGCGCGTTGTTTCCTCGCGAGCACGCGAGCACGGATTTAAATGACGGCGATGTGTTGGAAATCGTTCAGATCACGGCGGGAGGGTGAGGGGCTGCAACAATGCTTGCAGAATATGCTGCGGAGTTGTTTGATTCCGCATGTCGAAGCACAATATGTCTGCCACTGGAAAGCGATTCCTCGGCATCCAGACGGGCGCGACGCATACGACGGTTTTGCTGGCGGATGAGAAGGGGGCCGGGCTTCTGCAATTTGATCTGGGGCCGGCGAATCTGCGTTTGATTTCTGATTATGAACTCACGCAAATGTTCCGGGAGATTCAGCAGCGAACGGGAGAAGTATGCGCGATCGGCGCGGGCATGGCGGGACTGCGCAATGAGCGGGATCGGGCTCGCGTGCTGCGGCTGGCGAAAAGGGTCTGGCCTCGCACTCCATTTCATGCGGCGCATGATCTTGAGTCATCACTCAGGGCGGCAGGGGAATGGCCGAGCGATGCGGATGCTCGCGTGCTGCTGCTCAGTGGCACCGGCTCTTGCGCGTATGGAACTGACAGGAATGGAGAGAAGATGAAATTCGGCGGGCGCGGACATATTTTGGGCGATCAAGGCAGTGCTTGTGACATCGCTCTGACGGCGTTGCGGCGGATTGTTTATCAGCACGATCTGAACGAAAAATTCCCCAAACTGGGGCAGGCGGTTCTTCGGGCTACGCAACTCAACGAACCGGACGATCTCATCCCATGGACAATGGAGGCCGACAAAGATGAACTTGCGCGACTGGCGGTGACGGTGTTCGAGGAAGCGCAACGCGGAGACAAGATTGCCAAGGCGGTCGTCCGCGAAGCGGCGGACAAACTCGCAGACATGGCGGTGCATTGCGCGGAGCATCTGCTGCCGGATCGTGGTCATGCGCACTTCATTCTCGCGGGCGGCGTGTTCTTGCATCAGCCCGCGTTCGTCGCTGCCGTGAGCCGACGCATTCATGCGCGATGGAAAGATTGCGCTGTGCGGTGTCTGCGGCGTGAGAGTGTGTGGGGAGGGGTGGCGATGGCGCGGGGAAAAGCCGAATGTCGAATGACGAATGACGAATGTGGAAGGCGGAGTGATGAGGTGGTGGCGATGGAGTCCCTGGCATTGTCACCGACGGAACAACGCAATCCGAAGTCGATGCGACTGGATACGATGCCGCTGAATGAAGCGGTGGAGTTGATGCTGCGGGAGGATGCGAAGGTGCCGGGCGCAATCTTGCGCGAAAAAAATTCGCTGCTCTGGCTGTTGCGGAAAGTCATTCATGCATTCAATCACGGTGGCCGTCTTTTTTATGCAGGGGCGGGAACGAGCGGGCGGCTGGGCATTCTGGATGCCAGCGAATGTCCTCCAACTTTTCGCGCTCCTGCGGAGCAGGTTCAAGGCATCATCGCCGGAGGACGTCGCGCGATCTGGAGCGCAGTCGAGGGAGCGGAGGATGACTACGCTGGTGGCGCGATGGCGGTGCGGTATCGCGGAGTAGGCAAGGGCGATGTGCTGCTGGGCATCGCTGCCAGTGGTCGCACACCGTTCGTGTGGGGTGCATTGCAGGAAGCGAAAAAGGCCGGTGCGATCACGGCACTGCTTGGTTTCAATCCCAAGCTTAAAATCAAACGTGGTCATCAGCCGGATAAAATGATCTTGATCAATACCGGCCCCGAAGTTCTGACCGGATCCACGCGATTAAAAGCCGGCACGGCGACCAAGCTCGTGCTCAATATTCTCACCACGCTGGCCATGGTTCACAGCGGACGGGTCATCAGCAATCTGATGGTCGAGATGCATCCGACGAACGCAAAATTGCGTGATCGTGCAGTGAGGTTGCTGGTTGAACTGACGGGCTGTGATCACGATGAAGCGCGTCGCACGCTGGAAGATGCCGACTGGAGGTTGCAAAAAGCCCGCTCGCATCTGACAGACAAACGGAAGGCATGACGAAATCATTTGCCCAAGCGGTGAATCTCAGGAAGGTCGCCCACTGCATTCTGTCACATGGAGAACTCGGAGGAAAATCTAAACCGGCTACCGCCAATCGATCGCAACCGCGAACTGTTAAAAACAGCGCGGAGCGAAGTTTACAAATCTGTTGGCTGCGCGGACTTGAGCGTATCCATCTGGGAACCGGAACCGGGCAAAGCGCCGCCGTATCCGCGTTCGGTCATCGCATTTTTCTTTAGCAGTGGCTGGGACAACGGCCAGCTCGGCCAGTTCGCGCCGCATTGCGTCTATTTCGCATCGCGTGGCATGTCGGCGATGGTCTTTGATTATCGAGTGTCCGCGCGGCATCAGTCCACTCCGGTGGAATCGATCGCGGATGCTCGCTCGGCCATGCGCTGGCTGCGCTTGAACGCGGCCAACCTGGGGGTCAACCCAGGAAAAATCGTCGGGGCTGGTGGCTCTGGCGGCGCGCATATCATCGCGGCAGCGGCGATGCTGGATGGCTTTGACGAGCCGGACGAAGACAAGTCCGTCTCCTGCGTGCCGAACGCGCTGGTGTTGTTCAATCCGGTGCTGGATACCTCCAAAAGCGGTTTTGGCTTTGATAAATTTTCCACGCCCGATCTTGCGAAGAAGGCGAATCTGGTTGCGGCGATTCGCAAGGGTCTGCCGCCCTTGATGGTGTTTCACGGCTCGGCAGATCGGGTGGTGCCGCTGGCAACCTCGGACGCTTTTGTCCGCAAGATGAAACGGAAGAAAAATATCGCGGAGATCGTGACCTACGAAGCCCAGGGGCACGGCTTCTTCAATCTCAATGTCTCTTTTGATCTCTACCAGGGCACCCTGAACGCGACAGATGACTTTTTGGTTTCGCAGGGTTTTCTTGAGGCTGATCCAGAAGCGCGTCTCGCAGGAATTTAATTGTCGTGCTCCGCGGTTCGGCGGCGTTTAGACATGGAGCATTCCGTTTTCCTTATTCACCATCATGATTAAATATCGCATCCCTTGTGCCTTGCCGCTGCTGGCTGGGCTTATTTTTTTTTCCAAACCACTTCACAGTGCAGACTGGCCGCAGCAAAAAAGCGATCTCAAGCCGGAATCCCAGGCAGTGTTCGGCGCATTGGAGAACGGTCTGCGTTATGTGATTCTGCCCAACAAATATCCCATGCCGGGTCGCGCCAGCATGAGGCTCTACATGAATGCCGGGTCGCTCATGGAAGAGGACGATCAGCAGGGAATGGCGCATTTTCTTGAGCACATGGCGTTCAATGGCTCCAAGAATTTCCCGGCAGGCACCATGGTGGAAAAATTTCAGCGGCTCGGCATGGGCTTCGGCGCGGACACCAATGCGCACACTTCATTCAAGGAGACGGTCTATAAACTGGAGCTGCCGCGCGTGGATGAGAAGATGCTCGACGAAGGCTTGCAGCTTTTCCGCGACGATCTCGACGGCATGTTGCTCGACGAAAAAGAAATCGACCGCGAGCGCGGTGTCATTCTCAGCGAAAAACTGGCGCGTGATTCCGTGGAGATGCGTATCATGGAGGACGAGTATCATTACCTGATGCCCGACGCGATCATCGCCAGCCGTTTCCCCATCGGCACGGAGAACTCGATCAAGGGCATGACGCGCGGGCGCTTTGTGGACTTTTATGAAAAGTGGTATACGCCGGGGCGCGCCACGGTCGTGCTGGTCGGCGATGTGGATACCAAACTGGCCGAGACTTTGATCAAGAAGCACTTTAGCGATGCCAAGGCCCGTCGCGGTGAGTCGCCGGAACCGAGTTTCGGTAAACTGACCAGTGGTCGCGGCATCACTGCGCGATTGAAAACGGAAATGGAAGCACCCATGACGGAGATTTCCATTGAGTCGATTTCGCCCGCCAGCAATCAACCAGACAGTGCGGCAAAACGCCGCACGAAAATGATCCGCCTGCTTGCGGATGCGATGCTCAACCAGCGTTTTTCTGAACTCTCGCAAAAGCCCGGTTCCCCGTTCATGGAGGCGGAGAGTCACAACTTTGAAATGCTCAAGTTCATGCAGGGCAACGGCATCAGCATCAAGTGCAAGCCAGAGCAATGGAAAGCTTCACTGACCGTTGCGGAACAGGAGTTGCGTCGCGCACTGGAGCACGGATTCACCACGGCGGAGTTTGACGAGGCCAAGGCCACAATTCTCAAGATGAGCCGTTTGCGCGCGGAACAAAAAGACACGCGCAAGAATGCCGACCTCGCCAATGGCTTCGTGGTCGCGCTCGCGGACGATCATGTGTTCACCGATCCGGTAGATGACTTCAAGCGCGTTGAAGCAGAACTTGCCGCAGTCACGGCGGAGGATTCGCTGGCCGCGCTCCGTAAGAGTTGGGCGACCAAGGACCTCGTCATCTATATTGGAGGAAACCTCAAACTGGACAATGCCAGCGCGACCATCCTCGCGGCTTATGAAGAAAGTCACAAACAGCCCGTGGCTGCGCCTAAGCAGGAACAGAAAGTGGACTTCGCCTACACGGTTTTCGGCGCAGAGGGCAAGGTGGCGAAACGCGAGGATGTGAAGGACTTGGAAATCACGCAGGCGGTTTTTGCCAACGGCGTGCGTGTGAATTTGAAGAAGACTGACTTCGAGAAAAACGGTGTGCGCATTCTCGTCAGCTTCGGCGGAGGAAAGCTCACGGCCCCCGCGGACAAGCCCGGCATCATTCCCTACGCGCAGAGCGTGTTCGAAGCGGGCGGGCTGGAGAAACACAGCGTGGATGATTTGCGGCGCATCTTCGCCAGCAAGACCGTGGGCACGGATTTCGCCGTGGGCGATGATTCATTCATCCTCTCCGGCAAGACCACGCCGGGTGATTTGTTGGACGAGTTGCAATTGCTTTGCGCCATGATGGTCGCGCCCGGCTATCGCGATTCTGCCGACCAGCAGTTCAAGAAAAACATCGAGGCCATTTACACTCAACTGGAACACACCGCCGAGGGCATGATGCAAAATGAAGTCGTGGGCTTCATTCACGGTGGCGATCAACGCTTCCGTTTCCCCAAGCGTGAAGTCATGGAGCAACGCAGCCTCGCGGAGTTGAAGGCATGGCTGGCCCCGGCCTTGCGCGAGAGTTATCTGGAAGTCGCCGTGGTGGGAGACATTGATGTGGAAAAAACTTTGCCGCTGATCGGAGCGACCTTTGGCGCCTTGCCGAAACGCGCGGACAAGAAACCCGACTACGCGAAGGAACGCATCGTGAAGTTCCCATCAGAAGCAAAGGAAAAAGACTTCGACTTCTCCAGTGAGATCCAGCGCGCCTATGCCTTTGCCTATTGGCCCACCTCGGACATGAGCGATATCCAGCGCACGCGACGGCTCATGCTTCTCGGCCAGATACTTGATGACCGCCTGCGCTTGAAGATAAGACAGGAGTTAGGTGAGACTTACAGCCCTAATAGTTATCATGTGCCGAGCGATACTTATACGGACTACGGTTACATGACCGCGATGGCCACGCTCAAGCCCGAGCAGGTCACCAAGGTCAAACCCATGTTTGCCCAGATCGGGCAGGGGATGATCGACGGCGGCATCACCGACGATGAATTTCAGCGCGCTCGCGAACCCATGCTCCAGCAGCTCGCCCAGATGCGGCGCGACAACGGCTACTGGATCAAGAGCGTTTTGCGGAATTGTCAGGAGCATCCCGAGCGCCTCAACTGGTCGCGCTCCATGATCACCGATATCAAGAGCATCACCAAAGATGACATGGTGCAGATGGCCAAAAAATATCTCACCGCTGCGCGTTGCCTCACTGTGGGCTTGATTCCGCATTTGAACAAGTAAAAGTCGGATGCCAGCGGCATCCAAGCACCGTAGCCGGGGGTTGAGCAACGCGACACCCCCGGTATCGAAACAAAAAATGTTCCGACCCCACTCGGGGTCGCAGCAGGATCGTGTTACCGCAAACTCGTTGCCATTCCTAACTTGCACACCCTCCGGGGTGCTGGAAATCTTGGAATCAAAACCCGGTGGTATCAGATGCTGTGCAGCTTCGACCACCAGCTACGATGCTTTGATGCCTCCGGCATCTAAATTTAATTCTCCGATTATCTTCTGTCTTCCATTCTCCCTTTTGTAAATTTCCCAAAAAAATCAGCATTTCTGACTTGCGGGCTAAAAGAAGAGTGGTAGGAATACCGGCTCCCCGCCTCACTATCCAGAGCGGGATTCATTTTTTCTTCAACCATCCCCCATGCGAGTCCGCTCCTCTGTTAAACGTTTGTGCGAAACCTGCCGCGTCATCCGCCGCAAGGGCGTCGTGCGCATTGTCTGTAAAAATCCGCGCCACAAACAGCGCCAGGGTTAACCGTTATTTTTTAATTACTTATCATGGCCCGACTACTTGGTGTTGAAATCCCGAACGAGAAGCGCATTGAAGCTTCACTACCTTACATTTACGGCATCGGCCCGTCCCTGACGCGGAAGATCCTTGCGGAGACCGGGATTGATCCCAACATCCGCGCCGGAGAACTGACCGACGAGCAACTGGCGCAAATTAGCCATGTCGTGGCGTCGAAAAAAATCATTGTGGAAGGCGACCTTCGTCGTGAGCTTCAAGCCCACCTCAAGCGTCTGATGAGCATCAATTGCTATCGCGCCTCCCGTCACCGTCGCGGTCTGCCAGTTCGTGGCCAGCGCACCAAGACCAATGCCCGCACCCGCAAGGGCAAGCGCAAGACCGTTGGCGTGCAGCGCAATCCTGATGCCAAGGCTGGCAAGGTATAACAAGGCTGCATCTCGAATACCCGTTTACTCCTGAATATGGCCGAAGATACTGTCATCCCCGCACCGGCACCCGCCGAAACCGCCCCGCCCGTCGCTCCAGTAGCGCCCGTCGCTCCAGCAGTCGTTCCCACTGGCGAAAAGCCTGGTGAAAAAACTGGAGGTGACAAAGCTGTCTCCGCCAGCGTCTGGCTCAGCATCGGTGGTGAAGGCGCAGAAGCCCCCAAGCTCGTCAAAGCCAAGGGTTCCAAGAACATCAACAGCGGCATCGTCCACGTCGTCGCCACTTTCAACAACACCCTCGTCTCCGTCACGGACAAAGCCGGCAACCTCATCGGCTGGTCCAGCGCTGGCAAGATGGGTTTCAAAGGCTCCCGTAAAGGCACCGCCTATGCCGCCCAAGTCGTCTCCCAAGACGCCTGCCGCCAGGCCATGACCCACGGCTTGAAGGAAGCTGAGCTTCGCCTCAAGGGCCCCGGCTCAGGTCGCGAATCCGCCGTCCGCGCCGTTCAGGCTCTTGGCATCGAAATTCTCGTCATTAAAGACGTGACCCCCGTGCCGCACAACGGCTGCCGTCCGCCCAAGGCCCGCCGCGTCTAAGTCCTTTCAACTTACAGATTTCAACTTCTCAGCTTTTCACTCCATGGCACGTTACACCGGACCCCGCGAAAAAATCGCCAGACGCTTCGGCGTGGCCATCTTCGGCCCCTCCAAAGCACTGGAAACCCGCAACTTCCCACCCGGCCAGCACGGTCCGCGCAATACGCGCCGCAAGCTCTCCGACTACGGCACCGCCCTCGCGGAAAAGCAAAAGCTGCGCTACACCTACGGATTGATGGAGAAACAATTCCGTCGCTTCTTTGCGGAAGCCGTCCGTCGCAAAGGCGTTACCGGCACCATCTTGCTTCAGATGCTCGAACTACGCCTCGACAACGTCGTCTATCGCATGGGCTTCACCAACACCCGCTTCGCCTCCCGCCAGATGGTCGGCCACGGCCACGTCTCCGTGAACGGCAAGCGTGTCAACATCTCCAGCTACCTCTGCAAACCCGGCGATGTCGTCGCCGTCAGAGCTGCCGTCCGCTCCCAGCAGCTCGCCAATCGTTTCCTCGACCTCACCCAGGGTGTGGTCGTGCCCGACTGGGTCACCGTGGATCGCGACCAGATCACCGGCACCGTGAATCGCGCTCCCGAGCGTGAAGAAATCGAAGTCTTCGTGAACGAACAGCTCGTCGTTGAGTTGTATTCCCGCTAATTCTTCGATCAAGATCAAATCATTCAAAAAAAGGACGCGAGGATATCGCGTCCTTTTTTGTGTCTGGAGGGGTAGGGGTGGAAGTCAGAGGTCAGAGGGGTTAGAAAGCAGCCTTCCGGGTTCGGCGTCCAGCCTTCAGGCTGTCAGGACGGATCGCGCCCATAATTACATGACACGCTGAAGCGTGAACACCGTGCTCCGGGAAAGACAGGAGTCAGAGGTCGGAGGGCCGAGAACATGATTGGCCGCAAGAGATCACAGAGATCATAGAGAGTCGTAAGTCCCTGATCCATTTTTGATTCTTTCGACCACCCCCAGCCAAGTCCCTGTGCTGACGCTTCAGTCCTCGACAACAAGCGGCATCATCACCTTGAGCGGTATGGTCCAGTTCGACATCTTTGACAAGTTGAGTGGAACTGTTGGCACTGGTGCCCTCACAGGATTGACGATTTACGATCAAGGCCCGGCAAAGTCTCCGCCGCCGAATACAAGAAGTTCCAAACCTTTAAGCAAAAGCACGCGGACTGGAAGCAACTCCTGAAAGCCAAGTGAAACTTCCCGGAAACTTTCTCGAATAAAATGTCCAATTTCGCGACGGAAGTGCCAATCAACACCTATCGCCATGAAACGTTTCTTCACCCCCATCTTCGCCGCCCTGCTGCTGGCTCCGCTGGCCGCGCCGCACGCCGCCGATGCGCCATTGCCGCTCCTTCCGACAGAAGGCGCGGTGACGTATGCGCCGCATCCGCATTTAAATGGCCGCGTAAGGCGGGCGTGAAGTTGGATGAAGTGCATTGCATTCCAGGCGACATGATTTTAAGAATGAAACGCATAACATCACTTAAACGATGAACACCCCGCTCAACCGCCGCTATTTTCTACGTCTCGCCGCGCTGGCAGCCGCCACGCCATCTCACATGAAGTTCCGTTCTCTCCTCTGCTCCATGGCGAGCATCAGCGTTCTTGCCTCGTCCTCTGCGTTCGCGGCCAAGCCAGCAATCCTCATCATCAACGGGCGCAACAATCACGACTGGCACAACACGACTGGCTCGCTGCGGGCCACGCTGGATAGCACGGGTATCTTCGAGGTAGCGGTGAGCACGGCACCGGCAGACCCGATGCCATCGCCACCGCGTGAGCCGAAGGGTGGCGATGCGGCGTTCTCGGCAGCAAAGCAGCGCTATGAGGCAATGACCAAGAACGCGAAACCGACGCTCGATGCCGCGTGGGCGCAGTGGCTGCCTGACTTCTCGAAATACGCGGCGGTGGTGCTCGACTACAATGGGCCGCAGTGGCCGGAGCCGATGCGGCAGGCGTTCGTCGAATACGTGCGCGGTGGTGGCGGTGTGTTGCTCGTTCACGCGGCGAACAATGGTTTTGCGGATTGGCCGGAGTTCAATGCCATGATCGGACTCGGCTGGCGCAAGGGCGGCTTTGGCACTTGCTTGACGATTGATGCTGCCACGGGCAAGCCGGTGGAGTGTTGCAAGGACGACGCCTCGGGGCACGGCTCGAAGCATCCTTTCGTGGTGACGAATCGTGTGCCGGATCACCCCCTCCTGCGCGGCCTCCCTGCCGAGTGGCTGCATGGGAAAGATGAACTTTATCACCACCTGCGTGGTCCAGCGAAGGGCGTGACAATTTTGGCCAGCGCCTGGTCCGCTGAGAAGGAGCGCGGCTCGGGCCTGCATGAGCCGGTGCTGTATGAAACGATGTTTGGCAAAGGTCGCGTGCTGGTCACGACGATGGGGCATTTTTGGAATGGCGACACCGAGTTCGACAGCCTGCATTGCGTTGGATTCCAGGCGATCATCGCACGCGGCACGGAGTATGTGGCAACAGGTGGAGTGACGCTTGAGATGCCTGCGGGCTTTCCGACGAAGGACCAAACAAGTATCGTCATGCCGCACGCAGTGAAGTGGGGCAGTGCGGTCCCGACATCGAGGGCGCCGGAGTGGAAGGCAAAGAAGGCCGCGAACGAGTTCGCCACGCTCACGCCTGAGGAAGAGCGCGCGACGTTTGTGCTACAGGATGGATTTGTCGCGGAGTTAGTCGCAGCGGAACCTCTCGTGCAGGAGCCAGTGCTAGCGGTATGGGATGGCAATGGCGCGATGTATGTGGCGGAGATGCGCAGCTACATGCAGGATGAAAAAGGCACGGGCACCAAGACGCTGAAGAACGGCTGC
>JAYVQB010000473.1:0-4067 GCA_043757085.1 Verrucomicrobiota bacterium | reverse complement strand
AGATCGAAGAGGTGCTCAAAGCCAGGCGGGTTTGACATAGAGATAAAACGCGAGGGTTGCATTGAATATCCATATCGGTTATTATTTCCATAATGCGTCCCTCGTTGCCTGCGACTTTGGTGTTGGTCGCGGCGGTCCTGATTATGACCGCCGTGCATCCTGCGTGGTTGGGAGAGAGTTGGCGCTGGGCCGGTGCCTTGTGGCATCGTGAAGCATCGGATTTCCGCCCGGCTGAAGTGGAGGGAGATGTGGCCAGATCAATTTACTCAGCGCGGAGCACGGCGCGCGTTCGTAGTTTGCAGCCTGACGCAGAATTGCAGGACTGGCTGAAAGGCCGAATAAAAAAAGAGGGTCTGCCTGATCTCGACAGCCTCACCCGAGATTTGCAGTTGACGTATCCGCGTTACATCAACGTCGCTGCTTACGCGATGCAAAGCCCTTCGACTGGAGGTTTGCTGGAGCAGTTGGGCGGCTGGCCGGACAAGGCGGATGCAAGTTTCACTCATGAGGCTATTGTGGCGCGTCCGCGTCCCGCATTGATGGGGTTTGAATGCGTGGTTGTGGTGGGCACGCAGCTCCCGGAATTTTCCCCCGAGGCCTTGGGGCAGGGAGGTGATAAATTTTACTCGGTGTGTCCCCTTTGCGGCAAGGGGCAGCCCTGTCAGATTCCCATTCGCACGCGAAGTTTTTCCCTCGACTGCCCGCAGTGCCACCGCACCTACGCCCTTCTGGCAGTGGATACCCACCAGCGCTTTCACTATGTAAACGAATACTTGAAGGGCTATGAACCGCCCGCGCATTTTCAGAAAAAATTATCGCGACTGGAGGAGATGCTGACGATTTGGAAAGCGGTCATCAAGGGCATCCGGTATCTGCCGGACACGTCGGATGGAAATCCTGATAACGACGCCTGGCAGACTGCTTTGGAGACCCAGAAGCTGGGCACGGGCGATTGCGAAGACAGCTCGATCTATCTCGCGGACTGGCTACTGGCTCGGGGCTTCGAGGCTCGTGTGTGCGTCGGGCGTTGCGCGGAAATGGGCGGACATGCCTGGGTGGTCGTGCGGTTGGACGGGGCGAGTTACCTGATGGAAACGACAAACTCGAATGCCGCTACCAATGTCCCGCCGCTGGCCGATGAGATTGGTTCCCGCTACGTTCCCGAGGCATCCTTTGACCGGCAGGCCTTTTACTTGCGCGGCAATCCCGATATTCCATGGGATGGTGATTACTGGACGAAGACCAAATGGCAGAGAGTGGCTCCGCCTCACAATAAAGGAGGGTAATTGATCAGTCGGCGCGCGATGAATGCGGTTGATCCGTCATTATACTTTTTGCAAATCTGAGTTGGTAATATTGAGGTAGGTGATTTCCGGTGGGCAGAAAAAACGCAGGGGTAGATGCATGGTGCCGATACCGCGCGTGACATAGAGAGCCATGCCATTCACATCGTATAGCCCCGCCGTATAATTTTTTCCCCAGGGTGGTCGCCGCAGCGGCCCCAGGCCGGGGATGCAGACTTGGCCGCCGTGCGTGTGGCCGGATAGCTGAAGCGCAGCGCGTTTATCTGGATGGAGATTTTTTACATAGTCCGGTTCATGCACCAGAACAATGGCCCGGTCATTAACGCTCATGCCGCGGGATGCCTCAGGCCAGCTGGGGCGTGAACTCCACGCGCTTTGCAGGCCCGCGACTACTATGCTATTGCTCCCGCACTGCACGCGCGTGTGCTGGTTCTGCAATGTCTCTATGCCCTGACGTTTGAGAGACTGCACGATGACGTTCGCCCCGTCGGCGTAGTCGTGATTTCCGAGGCAGGCAAAAGCACCACAAGGGGCGTGAATGCGCCCGAGTATTAGTGATAGATCATCAATGCGCTTACTGTGGTTGGAGATGAAGTCGCCGGTAAAAAAGGCCACATCCGCATGGAGTTCATTGGCGCGTCTGATGCACTTTTCCACATAATCCGTTTCATGCATCGGATCAAAATGGAAGTCACTCAGCAGCAACGCGCGCAGTTGGCGCGGGCCATGTTCGCCGAGAGGGAGTTGCGCGTCTTTCGATTCCACAACGACCCGATGACGCTCGAAGAGTGATCCATAACCATAGGCCGAGCCTCCGCCGATCACGAGCGGAGCCAGGGCAAACTGTCGCAGTCGCTTAAGAAAAGTGCGGCGTGGTTCCGGAGGCATTTATCAGACGGGCAATATATCACAAGTCGCCGGGTTGTGACTGGGCCGAAAGCAGGAAGTTCAAAATGAACCTTAAGAGAATGCGATTTCCGTGCCCGATCAAATCGCAATCTCCGCCTTGATCGCAGGCCACGGATCGTAGTTCTCCAACCTGAAGTCATCGAAGACAAAGCTGTCGATGTCTTTCACATTCGGATTGATCGACATCACTGGCAACGGGCGCGGCTCACGGGTGAGCTGGAGTTTTGCCTGTTCAACGTGATTGGCGTAGAGATGCAAATCGCCGAACGTGTGGACGAATTCGCCCGGCAGCAAATCGCACACTTGCGCCACCATCATTGTCAGCAAGGCGTAGCTGGCGATGTTGAACGGCACGCCGAGAAACAAGTCCGCGCTGCGTTGATAGAGCTGGCAGGAGAGCTTGCCTTGATCCACAAAAAATTGAAACAAGCAGTGGCAAGGCGGCAGGGCCATCTCCTCAATTCGCGCGACATTCCATGCACTGACGAGGTGGCGACGGGAATACGGCATCGAACGAATGCGGGTGATGACATCGGCGATCTGGTCATGCTCCTTGCCGTCCGCGCCTTTCCAATGCCGCCATTGCGCCCCATAGACGGGGCCGAGGTCGCCTTTTTCATCAGCCCATTCATCCCAGATGCTGACCTTGTTTTCGTGAAGATATTTGACGTTGGTATCGCCTTTCAGAAACCAGAGCAGCTCGTGGATGATGGAACGCAGATGCAGTTTCTTCGTGGTCACGCAGGGAAAACCGGCGGACAAATCGTAGCGCGATTGCTCGCCGAAAACCGAATACGCGCCTACTCCGGTGCGGTCCTCTCGGAAGTTTCCGTGGTCGAGCACTTTGCGCAGCAGACGATGATATTCGGTCATGGCGCATGAAGGCACAGGGCTGCGCGGGCGGCAAGAAGTTCTAAAAAAGATGGAGCGCGTGTGTGTCGTTAGACCACTCGCCAAAAATTTGGACTTTGGTGTGGCAACCACCCCTGCAAAAAACGGCGAGCAGGCTTCGCCATGCACGCGCTCCAATTTAGAAACATCAATCCTCACTCATCGCCCCGCACGCGCCCGGAACGATGGCGCTTGATGTGGCTGCGATGATGTTTGGCTTCGAGGATGCGTTCCTTCAGGCCGCGCGGGCGCTTGCGGGTCTGGCGCTTTTTCTTTTCCACGGCGTTCCGTTTCTCCAGACGGGCCGCTTGAATTTTTCCCTCCAGTTTGTCGCAGAGTTCGATGCGCGCGATGAGGCGATTGAGGCTCTGGCTGCGTTCGCGCTGGCAGCGCACTTCCAAGCCGGTGGGCTGGTGGACGAGCACGACAGTGCTGCTGGTTTTGTTGATTTTCTGACCGCCAGCCCCGGTTCCTCGGGTGAAAGTTTCCTCGATGTCGTCCTCGCGGAGGCCGAGCTTCAGCATCCGTTTCCTCAAGGCTTCATCATCAAATGCGGCGGGCATTGCGGATCATAGCCCGTTTTGCCATAAAAGGAAGTTGAAGCTCCAGCTTCGACAGCGTTCGGCGGGTCTCGAGACCCGCCGGACTCTGACGGGACTGGAGTCCCATCTTCCGAATGGGTTGTGCGTGACCTGTGACATATTTTGATTATACTGGAATTCATTCACTCATGGAAGTCACCTGCCCGTCCTGCTTCGAGTCATTCGATGTTCCCGCGCCCCATTTGTCGGAGGTTCCGTGCTCGCTCGATTACGATTGCGAAATCTGCTGCCGTCCGATGATGATTGACTGCTGGGAGGAGGATGGGGAGGTCGTGGCGGAGGCGCGGGGGATTGGGGAAATTTGAAGTGCAAAAAAATGCCGCAGGAGGTTATCCTGCGGCATCCATGATTAACTGGAACG
>JAYVQB010000472.1:0-4076 GCA_043757085.1 Verrucomicrobiota bacterium | reverse complement strand
CCTCACATGAATGAGGGCTAGCAGCCCACAACACCGTCGAGCAATGCGTCAATCAATTGCACATGCTTCATATTCCAAGGAGCGCTTGCCACCCTGTTGTTTGGCGTTAGCTTTGTCGTATGCGTTCCATCAAGTATTGTCTCTACAAAGAGAATCTCTACTATGTGGTCCAGTGCCTCAATGTAGATGTCTCCAGTTTCGGAAGCACTCGTGAGGAGGCTGTGTCCAACATCCGTGAAGCCGTGGAGCTATACTTCGAAGACGAGCATGATGAGTGAGATCAATTACAAACTAGGCAATGAAAAGCTCATTAAGGTGCTGCCCAACGCCTCGAACCGCTTGCTCGGCCTATTGAAAAAACAAGGTCGCGCGGAAAACGGCGCATTGCGCATCGCCGTGGTCGGCGGCGGCTGTTCCGGCCTGCAATATAAAATGGATCTCGTTGATGGCCCGGCGAATCGCGACATCATGGTCGTCTCCACGGACGTGCGCGTGGTCATTGATCCGAAGAGTGCGCTGTTCGTCAGTGGCAGTGAACTCGATTACAGCGATGATCTCCAGGCGGGCGGCTTCAAAGTGAAGAATCCCAACGCCGTGGTCACTTGCTCTTGTGGTGAGAGCTTTTCGGCTTGAGCGCGATGAACGACTGCTTCGCTATTCTCAATTTGCCGCGTTTGGCGACGCTGGACGAAGAAATGTTACGCCATGCCTACTCGGAAAAGTGCCGTGCGGCACATCCTGATCATGGCGGTAGCGAAGACTTGGCGTCGAAGGTAAATGCCGCCTATGAAACCCTGCGCTCACCGGAGAAACGGTTAAAGCATCTGCTGGAACTCGCGGCGCCGGACGACGCGAAACAGTGGCGCACAGTGCCGCTGGACGATGGGATGATGAATTTGTTCTCGGAACTTGGCAAAGCCTTGGAAAGCTCAGGGAAATTTCTTGAGCGCAAAGCCGGGGCGCAATCGGCCATTGCGAAAGCACTTCTAACGAACGAGGAAATGCAACATCGCGAAACACTTGAGCGCATTGGCTTTGAAATCGATCGGCGCAAGACTGAGATGGAGCAGCAATTACCCGCGATTGACTCAGAGCTGGCAAGCGCAGACACAACGGCATGGTCACGGCTGGCAGCGATGCAGGCGAAGTTTTCGTATCTTGCGCGGTGGCAAACGCAGGTGCGCGAACGACTATTGGCGTTGATGTAATTCAAAAATGAACAGCCCAATTCTCGGCATTGATCTCGGCACCACCAATTCGCTTGTCGGCGTGGTGGACAGCGGCTTTCCGATTCTGCTGGCCGATGCGGAAGGCCAGCGGCTCACACCTTCAGTCGTGCATTACGGGACGGACGGCAGCGCAACTGTTGGCTGGCCAGCATTGCGCCAGCGCGCAATGGATGCGGAGCGCACGGTGTTTTCGGTAAAGCGTCTCATCGGGCGTCGCGAAGGCGAAGGTGCATGGCGGCCTCCTTATGATCTCGCGGCGATGAACAAAACGCCGGTTGAAGTCTCGGCGGATATTCTGCGGCATCTAAAAGGCGTCGCGGAACAGTTGTTAGAAACGGAAATCACGCGCGCAGTGATCACGGTTCCAGCCTATTTTAATGATGCGCAGCGCAACGAGACTAAGCACGCGGGTGAACTCGCGGGATTGAGAGTGGAACGAATTCTCAGTGAACCGACCGCAGCAGCGCTGGCCTACGGCCTAGACAAGCTTGATGAGCGAAAGAAGATCGCGGTCTATGATCTCGGCGGCGGCACTTTTGATATCTCGATTCTGGAAATGCGCGATGGATTGTTTCAAGTGCTCGCGACGGCGGGCGACACGCAGCTTGGCGGCGATGACATTGACCGGGCATTCGCGGAGTGGATTCGTAGCAAGGGCGTCTCGCCCTTGTCCGATGAACAACCGAGCAAGGGCGAGACGCCCTTGCTACTTACTGCTGCCGAAGACGCGAAGAAAAAACTCTCCACGCTCGACGAGCTAACAGTGGAGATTCCCTTCTTCGAGAAAGATCATCATCTTACGGTGCCAGTCACTCGCATTGACTTGGAAAAAATCGCGCAGTCAATCATCGAGCGCACACGGCGTCATTGCTTGCGCGCCTTGGCGGATGCGAACCTCAAGCCGGAACAGCTTGATGAAATCATTCTCGTGGGCGGCTCCACCCGGATGCCTTTGGTGCGCCGCATGGTGCGTGAGATATTTGGCAAAGAGCCGAACACATCACAGAATCCGGATGAAGCGATTGCGCTGGGCGCAGTGATTCAGGCGGGCATCCTCAGCGGCGCACTGCGCAATGTGGTGTTGCTGGATGTCACGCCGCTGTCACTCGGCATTGAAACTTTCGGCGGCTTGATGAACGTCATCATTCCGCGGAACACGACCATTCCCTGCAAAGCGGGCGAGATGTTCACGAATGCTGTGAACAATCAAAACGAGATGCTCATCCGCGTGCTGCAAGGCGAGCGCGAACTGGCAAAAGACAACTGGGAGCTGGGCCGCGTGGCCGTGCCGTTCCCGCCGGGGCCGAAGGGCAGCGCGCGCGTGGGCGTGCAATTTTCACTGGATGCAAACGGCATTCTGCAAGTGCTCGCACGCGATACGGCGACGGGTGCCGATACCGTTTTGGAGATTCAAAGTTCCGCCGTGGATGTGGATGACACAAAGGTGGAGCAGATGATTTCTGAAAGCGTGGACTTCGCGTTCGAAGACATGAACGAGCGCATCTGGACGGAGGCGGTCATGAAAAGCGCAGAACTTCTTCAGGCGGTGGACGAGGCGTTGGCGCAATGCGGAAGATTGCTGAATGAAGATGAGCGGGCGCACATCATTTCATCTGCCGACGAAGTGCGCACTGCGATGAATGCGCTGCCGCATGATGTGAAGCTGTTGAAAGCAGCAAATCAAGCGCTGGATGATGCGACGCAATCGCTCGCCGTGTTGCTCGTGGAGCGAGCGATGGAACTGGCGCTGGAGCGGAAGCTGTCCTGACTTACCTGTCTCGCACCCCCTAACTTTCCCTACCAAAACCCGCACTTGGAAATGCGCTACTTCACGCTATAATCTGTGCTCAATCACGCATTATCGGCCATGACCATCACCAAAGAAATCCCCGTCGAACAGATTGAAAGCCTTGATCTGCATCAAGGCGACAGCCTGCGTGTGGTCGCCGAGAAGGGGGCAACTTTCTTGATTCAAATTGTGAAAGCAGCCCGGCAACCTTCCCAACAGAAACGCGGCAGTGCGGGAGCGTGGGCCAGAAAATATGCGGGAATCGCACGGCTGAATGAAGGCGAAGCCACCGATGATGTGCGCATGGCTCACTATAGGGAGAAATACAGCATCTAATTTTGCCTGCCTGAATGCACGTCTTTCTGGATACAAACATCCTTCTGGATATTGTCGAACAACGGATGCCGCACTACCCGGCCAGCCTCGCCGTCCTTGAACGATGCGATGAACTTGGCCACGATCTGTTCATCGCTTGGCATGGGCTGGCGACCATCTTTTACATCACTGCCCGGAAACAGGGTGAATCGGAAGCTAATAAAATGATCAGCCTCCTTCTTTCGTGGGCTACGGTAGCGACCGTCGGCCATGATGAAGCGCAAGAAGCTCATGGCTATGGAATCGCAGATTATGAAGATGCCCTTCAAGCTGCTGCCGCAAATGCCAGTGCTGCATCATGGATGGTGACGCGAGACCATGCGGGATTTGCTGGCAGCCCGGTTCCTGTGATCTCACCCGAAGATTTTCTGGTGAAATTTGGTGCACCCGCTGGCACTCAGTAAGTCTGCAAAAGTTTGCAAATTTGCTAATAATCGGCGAATGGAAACCAGTGCCGAGAACCAAGGCTGTCTGATAGACATGAAGAAGAAAGCAAAAACCAGTAACGCACTGGAGATCATGGACCGGCTCTTTTTTGACGGTCAGCCCGAACGCATTGCGGAACTAGAAAAAATCCGCGCCGACGATGCTGTGGCGCGAAAAATTTATCATCTGCGCACTCAAGCCGGGCTGACTCAGCGGCAGCTTGCGAAAATGATCGGCACCACCGCCTCGGTGATCTG
>JAYVQB010000471.1:0-4099 GCA_043757085.1 Verrucomicrobiota bacterium | reverse complement strand
AAAGTAAATCATTGATCCGTGCTTTCACTTTCAGTGATCAATCTCCCGAGAAATGCGGATCAATAATCCTATGAAGAATTGCGCCAGTCTTGTTTTGAGTAGCAAGTCCAACACACATCATTACAGAAAACAGGATTAAACTCGCTCCCGCCATGGCTAGAAAGCGATTGTAAATTGGTGAAGGTTCCGTCCGCTTGATCTTTGCATCAATCGCAACTCCCAAAACAGCGAGAGGAATTATGGTCAGGATTACCACATCAGGAGCCTTGAGGGAAAAAATCCAATATAGACTCAGTAGTAATGGGATCGTTTGGAGAGTGCTTATCTCCCACCGCGCGAACCCCTTCCCAAACCTCACCGCCAGCGTGCGCTTGCCCGTCTTGGTATCTTCTTCAATGTCGCGCAGGTTATTGATCGCGATGAGCACGGTGCTCAGCATCCCGACCTGAAGTCCTGCGATCACGGCCTCGAAATGCCAGTGACCGCTTTGCACGAACGCCGATCCCGTCACGGCCACCAAACCAAAAAATAGAACCACGAACAGTTCACCCATCCCGCGGTAGGCCAGCGGCAATGGGCCGCCCGTGTAGCCGTAGCAAAACCAAAGCGAGGGAATGCCGATGGCGACGATGGGCCAGCCGCGATAGATGAACAAAGGAACTGCAAGTAATGCGGCGAGCGCGAGCACTCCCGCCGCGACCCACAGCACCGTCTTCGCGGGCATCATGCCGGACGCGGTGATGCGCACAGGACCGAGACGCTCTTTAGTATCGCTGCCCTTCATGCCGTCCACGGCGTCGTTGAAAAGATTGGTCGCGATTTGCAAACACATGCAACTGCCGAGCGTTGCCAAAGCGAGCCAGATGCAAAATTGTCCGCTGAGTTTCCAGCCGAGCGTGCTGCCCACCAACACCGGCGCAATGGCGGCCCCGAGCGTTTTCGGACGCGCAGCAAGGAGCCAGAGTTTGAGATTGGGCATCACGCAAAGTAGGCGTTGCCTCTGGCTTCGCAACGCATTGCCGACATCTCAAGTGTTTCCAAATTTGCAGAAGTTGAGCGAAGACAGAGGCATCGCCTAATTATGGAACACGCGGAAACTTCGAGAAATCCGGCTCGCGCTTTTCGATGAAGGCGTTCTTCCCCTCCTTCGCTTCTTCGCTCATATAATAGAGGAGCGTGGCGTTACCGGCGAGATCGAGCAGCCCCATCTGGCCATCGCAATCGGCATTGAGCGCGGACTTCAAACAGCGCAAAGCGAGCGGCGAATGCTTCAAGATTTCACGGCACCATTTCAAGGTCTCAGTTTCGAGTTCGGCCAGCGGCACGACGGTGTTGACCAAGCCCATGTCGAGCGCCTGTTGCGCATCATATTGACGGCAGAGATACCAAATCTCCCGCGCCTTTTTCTGTCCGACAATGCGCGCGAGATAACTGCTGCCGAGTCCACCATCGAATGAACCAACCTTCGGTCCAGTCTGGCCGAAACGGGCGTTGTCTGCGGCAATCGTAAGGTCGCATACGACATGCAACACATGCCCGCCGCCGATGGCATAGCCCGCCACCATCGCGATGACTGGCTTGGGAATGCTGCGGATTTTTTTCTGAAGATCGAGCACATTCAGGCGCGGCACGCCGTCGCTACCGACATAGCCCGCATGACCGCGCACTTTCTGATCGCCGCCGGAGCAAAAAGCATCCGGCCCTTCGCCGGTCAGAATGATGACGCCGACCTTCGGATCTTCATGAGCGATGTCGAAGGCTTCGAGCATTTCCTTTACGGTCAGCGGACGAAAGGCATTGCGCACCTTCGGGCGATTGATGGTGATCTTGGCGATGCCATCGCTGGTTTTCTCCAGCTTGATGTCGGTAAATTCTTTAATGGGTTTCCACATGGTCATGGGGTGAATGCGAAGCTCTTGTGCCTTTTGATCATGCCCTTGTCAAAGGTTGCGATGTCCTTGCAACCACTTCCATCACACAAAGCCACGATGAGTTCATCTGACAAATCTGCACCCTGCCTCACTGCCTTCAGTGCTCGATGCAGACGGGGTTCATTCTCAAACAGCAAATTGTGCACCGTCATCAGGTTCGCGATGGTCTCAACGATTTCCGCCTTCGACCAGTCATAAACTTCACCGAGAACCCAATCGAGTTCGATCAGCACTATATCCGGCACGAAGAACTTCGCCCCCTTGCGGTTTAGCAGAGTTAGAGTTCCCTGAAATTGCTCAGGATCATCCTGCGTAAAATAACGCACGAGCACATTGGTATCGAGACCTGTCATGAACTGGAGCGGCGGAATCGTGTTGCGGCACCTTTGCGAACAGCGGCTTGAATTTCTTCATTCGTAGCCGCCTTGTTTCGCCGTTTTTTTGGCAAGGTTCGCGCGAGGCTGGAAAAGGTGCCTGTCTTTGCGGACATCACTACCCGACCTCCTCCTTCGACTTCAAAATATAATCTTGAATCCGGCTTAACACCCAACGCGGAAACAACTGCTCTGGGCAACTTTGTATGGTTGCCAGAAAGAACGACGGACACAGAACTCATGGGATGAAACTAACTCAAATCGCAGCTTCCGCAAACGCGCGGTTGGGGAGAAGTCATTCTCCATAGTGAATGCTCTCAAACACTCCACCACCAAGCAATTGTTCCCCGTCATAAAGCGCGCAGATTTGCCCCGGCGTGAGGGCGCGTTGCGGTGCGTCGAAAACGAGTTCTGCGCAAAGTTCGGTGCCGCGTGCGAACGGCTTGTATTCCGCCGCGTCAGCGGGACTGCGATAGCGGGGCATGGCTTCCAGCTTTCGCGCCTGAGTCAAATCGGGACCGGTGGTGGAGATGCTGTTGATCGTGCAACGCCGCGCCCAGAGCAGCGGCGTATCGGCACGCTCGATGGCAATGACGAGGGCATTTGATTCCAGCCGCTTGGCAACAACGACATAGGCTTGCTTATAGAGATTGCTCGCGACACCGAGTCCCTTGCGCTGACCGAGCGTGTAAAGATGCAAGCCGCGATGTTCGCCGAGAATTTTGCCTGCGAGATTCACAATGGGGCCGGGCTTGTCCTCGACGAACGTGCGCAGGAAATCCTCCATCTTCACTTCGCCGATGAAGCAGATGCCCTGACTATCTTTTTTCTCGGCTGTTTTTAATCCGAACCCTCGCGCGATTTCACGCAACTCCGGCTTGAGCAAATGCCCAATGGGAAAGCGCGCGATCTCGACCTGCTCGGGGCGCATCATGGCGAGGAAGTAGGTCTGGTCTTTGTTCGGGTCTGCGCCTTTCAAAATGGTGTGGTCGTTCTCCGCTTTCCTTGCGTAATGACCGGTAGCGATAGCATCGAATCCATTGTCCCGCGCCCATTCCCAGAGCACGCCAAATTTCATCTCGCGATTGCACATCACATCGGGATTGGGCGTGATGCCTTGCGTGTAGCCTTCGATGAGATACTTCACTACTTTCTCGCGATATTCCTTCATCAAGTTCACGATGCGGAATTCAATGCCGAGCTGGTCCGCGACGGCACGCGCATCCTCGATGTCCTCCTGCCACGGGCAATGGCCGATGATGTTTTCCTCATTGATCCAGTTCTTCATGTAAGCCCCGGACACGTCATGCCCCTCGCGGACCAGCAGCGCGGCGGCCACGCTGCTGTCCACGCCTCCGGACATGGCGGCGAGAATTTTCATGAGCACCTAACATGAGGCACAATGCATGATGCTCAATCAAACTTTATGCCTCGGTGCCAGTTGCCTTTTGCCTCTGCCCAGCCATTCATAACTCATGCCTAAAATCGAGAAAGTCCCCACCGCCCAGTTCAATCCATTTTATGGTTGTGCGATTCTCGTGATCATGGTGCTGACATTTGGGGGCATCGTGACCTGGATGATTTACAGCGTCATCGAGCAGGATCGGCAGATCGCAACCTTCACGACGGAAAACGCACCGCCGCTGACCCCGCTGGTGGTGAGTGATAACGAGAAGGCGGCTTTAAAAAACAAGCTCATCATGTTCGCAGATTCCGCGACCAAGGGCGATGCAGCCCAGCTCTCGCTTAACTCCAGCGAGGCGAACACACTGCTTTTGCTTGCTGCAGACGCCG
>JAYVQB010000470.1:0-4112 GCA_043757085.1 Verrucomicrobiota bacterium | reverse complement strand
GGATGGCCGACGAGATCATGTGGCAGATGAAACTGCCGCCGCACATCGCCGCCGGATTGCTCACGAAAAAGCAATCGCGCGAACTCTGGCGCACGCTGAGCAAAGTCTGTGACGTGGCCTTGAAAACCATCGGCGTGGACTGGAGTGATCCACCGCAATCATGGCTCTTCACCCATCGCTGGAAGCGAGATAACGATTGTCCGCGCTGCGGCACCAAGCTGAAACACGAAACCTTACGTGGCCGCACCGCTTGCTGGTGTCCGGGGTGTCAGTCGGGTGGCTAATGATTGGCTCTGTCTATTTCTTAATAAAAAACATCCATGTCCCGCCAATGCCGAATAGCAGCACCACAATTCCAACGACCATCATCAAGGTAGATTCCAGCGGCTCGCCCACAATGATTAGCTTTTTGGGATCAGTTTTGAGGTATTTGATTTTGATGATGGGCAACAGCAGCCGTGAATTGAGACCAATCAAGTCTGCTGATTAAGCAGGAGTGACCATGCGATTCCAGAAAGTCTCCGGTTGCATGGCGCGTTTTACTCGTCTCCCTTCCCCCATTATGAAACACCGCCTGTTCCTGAAAACAATCGCCGCATTCCTCGCGCTTGGTTTGTCCACGCTCGCCGCCGCTGACAAGAAAAGCATCCTCATGCTGGCCGGGAAGCCGTCGCATGGGCCTGCGGAACATGAACACAACGCGGGCATCCAGTTGCTGGCTAAATGCCTGACTGCGAATGTGCCGGACGCGGAGGTGACCTTTCACCTGAATGCCGAGTGGCCTTCACCCGAAGAACTGGCCAAGGCGGACACGATCGTGATGTATGCTGATGGCGGAGGCGGGCATCCGGCCTTGCAAGGCGA
The DNA here is from genome assembly GCA_043757085.1 of Verrucomicrobiota bacterium. Classification (GTDB taxonomy): domain Bacteria; phylum Verrucomicrobiota; class Verrucomicrobiia; order Verrucomicrobiales; family Verrucomicrobiaceae; genus VFKE01. The sequence continues at coordinate 3,248 of JAYVQB010000470.1, read as the reverse complement.
CCACCTTCAGCAACTTGCAAAAGAGATGAAGCGCGGCTGCGGTTTTGTCTGCCTGCACTATGCCGTGGAGACGCCGGTGACACCGGGCGGCCCGGAGTTCAAGGACTGGCTGGGCGGTTACTTCGAACCGAATTGGAGCGTGAATCCGGACTGGCAGGCGGATTTCAAAGAACTCCCGAAGCACCCGATCTGCAACGGAGTCACCCCTTTCTCGACGTTGGACGAGTGGTATTTTCACATGCGCTTCCGCGACGGCATGAAGGGCGTAACACCAATTCTCACGGCCATCCCGCCGGAGAGCAGCATGAGCCGCAAGGACGGCCCGCATGAAGGCAATCCGACAGTGCGCGAGGCGGTGAAGAACAAAGTGCCGCAGCACACCGCTTGGGCTGTGGAGCGCGAGGACGGTGGACGCGGGTTCGGATTTACCGGCGGTCACTTCCATAAAAGCTGGGGCATTAATGAACAGCGCAAGCTGGTGCTGAACGCCATTATCTGGACCGCGAAAATGGATGTTCCTGCTGAAGGTGTGACTTCGACCGTCACTGAGGAAGACCTCAAGGCGAATCTTGATCCCAAGCCTATCAGAAAGAAGTAGTAAAAAATGCTCCAAACATTTCTCGACGAATCTTTCCATGTCCGGTGGTCAACACTCACTCCCGAATGCGTGGAGGCCGACATCACCAGCGCCCTTGACCGTGCTGAGGCTGCGCTCAACATAGTCATCAATCAGCAGCGGGGCGGACTAAATTTTGACAATGTGCTGATGGCCTTCGAGGAATCACTCCGGGAACTGAACGAGTCCTGGGGATTGGTGACGCATCTTGATGCCGTCTGCAATTCGCCCGCGATGCGGGAAGCCCACAACAAGATGCTGCCGAGGGTCAGCGCGTTCTTTGCCAAGATACCGCTCAACGCAAACCTATGGGATCTGGTGCTCACTTACAGCAAGACGGATGACGCAAAATCCCTCACCGGCACTCGTAAGCGCGCGCTCGAGGAATCGCTCGCCTACTTCCAGCAGCATGGCGCGGACTTGCCCGCTGATAAAAAGAAACGGCTGGAAGAGATCGAGGCCGAGCTGTCGGAGGTCACACAAAAATACTCGGAGAACGTCCTCGATTCAACGAACGCTTGGGAGATGTTCATCGACACGCCCGAACAACTCCGCGGCCTGCCGCAATCGGCCATCGATGCCGCGCGCGCGGATGATCCTGCGAAGCCGGATGCACCGCGCCACCGCTTCACCTTGAAGGCTCCCTCGCTCATTCCCTTGATGGAGCACCTTAATGATGACAGTCTGCGCAAGAAGGCATGGGAAGGCAGTTGCACAGTGGGTCGCGAAGGCAAATACGACAACACCAGTCTTGTCTGGAAAATCCTCAGCCTCCGTCATGAGAAATCGCTAATGCTCGGCAAGGCTAACTTCGCCGATCACATTCTCGAACGCCGCATGGCTAAGAATGGTGCCACGGCGTTGAAATTTACCGAGGGACTGCACGGCAAAGTCAAAGCGGCATTTGATCGCGAGATCATCTCCCTGCAAGAATATCTCGCTGACAAAACTCAGAGCGCTGTGCGGCTGATGGAGCCGTGGGAGATCGCCTACTGGAGTGAGAAACGCCGTCGCGAACAGTATGATTTTGATCAGGAAGAGCTGCGTCCTTACTTCCCCGTGGATGGCGTGCTGGATGGTATGTTCCGTCTGGCAGAACAGCTTTTCGATATCCGCATCAACAAGAGGAATACGGTTTTCTCAGAACCCGGCAAGCCGATTCCCAGAAGCAGTGCTCCCTCCGAACCCGGCCCGGTGGAAGTCTGGCACCCCGAAGTAAAATTCTTTGAAGTGCGCAACGGAGGCGGCGCGCATATCGGAAGTTTTTATGCCGACTGGCATCCGCGCGATTCCAAACGCAGCGGCGCATGGATGAATTATCTCAAAGGCGGCTGGCCCGGCGATACATCGCATGACCGACGGCCACATCTCGGACTAATCTGCGGAAACATGACGCCGCCCGTGGGCGACAGACAGGCGCAGCTGACTCACGATGAAGTTTGCACGGTCTTCCATGAGTTCGGCCACCTGCTGCACCAGTTGCTGGGCAATGTGGAAATCTCGAGCATGAACGGCGTGAATGTGGCCTGGGATTTCGTGGAGCTGCCGAGCCAGATCATGGAGAATTTCTGCTGGGCACGCGAGAGCCTCGACTTCTTCGCGATGCATCATGAAACTGGCGACCGCATTCCCGATCGGCTGTTCAAGAAGATGATCGCCGCACGGAATTACATGAGCGCTGTGGCCATGATGCGGCAGTTGGGACAGGGCAAGCTCGATCTCGAACTGCACATCAACCACGCCACGAACAAGGATGCCGACCTCGACCATCTCGCGCGCAAGATTCTTGCGGGATATATTTTCTCCACACAAACCCAAGCTCCAACCATCGCGCGCCGCTTCGGCCACTTGTTCAGCAGCCCTGTCGGATACGCCGCCAGCTATTACAGTTACAAATGGGCTGAGGTGCTGGATGCCGATGCCTTCACGCGCTTCCAACATGAAGGCGTTCTCAATCCGGCGGTGGGTCACGCCTTGCGCGACTGCATTCTGAGCAAAGGCAACAGTGAAGACCCCGCCAAGCTTTTCCGCGACTTCATGGGCCGCGATCCTGATCCGAACGCGCTGCTGGTGCGGGCCGGACTGGCGTAGGATTTTCAGTCCAGAAATATACTCTCGCATTCATTGATCTGTGCAGTATCACGGACTCGATGTGCAATGCTCAATCAGTCGTTGAGTCGGTGCTTTGTCTTTCCGAAAAAGAACGCGTGAGGAGGCACTGACTTTCGTCTGCGCGGGTTATCCCCTGCAAAAAAAAATAGAGCCTTCTCACGTCGGCTGTTACGCATTCGCGATGATCAGATCACTCCCCACCGAGGGCGTAGCGCGTGAAGCGGCGGACGATGATGTTCTCGCCGAGTTCCGCGATCTTGCTCTTCACATAATCAGAGATGGTCATATCGGGGTTCTTGATGAAGGCTTGCTCCAGCAGGCAGAAGTCTGCGTAGAACTTGCCCATCTTTCCGTCCACGATCTTGTCAACGACATTGGCGGGCTTGCCTTTCATCATATCAGCGGCGATTTCGCGCTCCTTGGCGATGAGTTCAGCGGGCACTTGTTCGCGACTGAGATAGGTCGGGTTAGCTGCTGCAATGTGCAGGCAGATATCGTTGACGAACGCACGGTAGTTATC
>JAYVQB010000469.1:0-4133 GCA_043757085.1 Verrucomicrobiota bacterium | reverse complement strand
AAAGGCACATGCGGCACCTCGAATCCGAACCACGGCTGCATCTCTTTTTTCTGTTGGTATCCACTTGAGGTCTGCACCGCAGCAGCATCCCCGATCTTGCGGGCGTAAGCCATCGCATGCGTGCGGGCAAGCTGGTGGAGCGCCTCCGCGTTCGCTGGCTCCGCCATCGCGCGCTCCTCGAGATTTGCCAGTAGGCGTTCCAGCGGAATATCCTGGAGTTCAGGTCGCATATACCTAGCCTTTGCTGAAAGGCACGCGCAGAGGGAGAGGATGAGGATGACGAGGGTGCGGTATGATTTCATGGCTTGTTTTGAAGTAAAATGAATGGCGTGAAGCACTTTGTGGTCATTCTATCAATACGCATGAGGTGCGTGCATCTTGGAATTAATTGATAAAGGATGGTCGGGGTGTCAGCGATCTTCTTAGAACACGCTCACGCGATCTCCAGATTATCAATCAATCGCGTCGTTCCGAAAAACACCGCTGTCACCAGCAAGCCGTTCGCATCGACTTCGCCTTGCGATTCAAGCGTATCGCGATCCACGCACTCAATGTAATCCATGCGATGTAGCGGGGCGTGTTCGCCGAGGTATTCATTGAACAAAGCTTTCAACTCCACTGCGTCATGCGCGCCCTGAGTCCAGCTTTCCTTCATCAAGAGCAGCGCGCGGCGGATTGCCGGTGCCTGCTGACGTTCGGCTTCGTTCAAAAAGCGATTCCGCGAACTCATGGCGAGGCCGTCATTCGCCCGCACGGTTTCGCTGCCGATGATTTTAATTGGCACATCCAGATCGCGCACCATGCGCTTGATGATGGCCAACTGCTGATAGTCTTTCTTGCCAAAGATAGCCGTGTCCGGTTGCACCAAGTTGAAGAGCTTGAGCACTACGGTGCAGACACCGTCGAAATGACCGGGCCGACTCGCGCCGCAAATCACTTTGGAAAGCCTTGTCTCCAACACGATGATGGAGCGATCCGCCGAATACATCTCTGCCGCGCCCGGCGCAAAGATCACATCCACACCGACGCTCTCGCATTTCGCCGCATCAGCCTCCAACTCGCGCGGATACTTTGAGAAATCTTCCTTTGGCCCGAACTGCAATGGATTCACGAAGATACTGACCACGACACAACCTTCCGGCCCCGCGATTTTCCGCGCATCACCCATCAGTTGCAGATGCCCGTCATGCAACGCGCCCATCGTCGGCACGAAGACGACGCGCCCGCTTTGCTGTGCACGCCAGTCGCGGATGGCGGCGATGGATTTGATGATGTTCATGATTTCAAATCGCGACTTTCGAATATCAATGCCCCGAGGACAAACAACGTCAAGCCGACTCCGCCGAGGATGGCGTAGTTCCGCGCCAGCACAGCCCAGGGAATGGTTTCAAAGAAGACCATGCTCCAGCTCGACATGTAATTCGTGATGAGCAGATGCCGGTAGCTATCCATAAAATGTCCTTCGCGCAGGATCATGTCGATCAACAGATAGGAGAGCGCAGTGATCGTGGCAGCGGACGGCTTGATGCGCCAGCAAGAGAAGAAAAACGCGATGCATGTGGCCATGCACATGCTGATGGAAATGGTCACGGTGCACATGGCGTAGCGTTGCAATCCTTCGCCGGCATCATAGAAGGCCAAGAACTCCTGTTCGGGCGCGAAGGCAAACAATCCGCCGCCCCACCCGCGAATCACGATGCCAAGAAGCAAGGCCGTCCACGATATGAACTGCATGAGCACCACTGTGTAAGCAATGCAACTGACGAACTTAACCGCGAGCAATCGAAAGCGGCTGATGGGGCGCGCCAGAATCAGCCGGAGATTGCCGTCTTCGCTTTCTTTCGCGACGACATCGCCCGCGACGAGTGACAGATAGATGCCGCCGAGCAAAAACACCGAAAGCCGCAGCATCAAGTAACCAAGCGTGAGCGCGGAGAAATAGGACTCAAAGGCCTCGCCCTGATGCTGGATCATCTTGCGGAAGACGTTCTCGACTTTGTCGAGATGGAAGACGACCAGCAGCACGATTTCCAAAACCACAAACGCGCCGAAGCCGAGGAAGGTGCGCTTGCGTGCCAGCAGCTTCCAGAGTTCCGCGCGCCATTGCCAGAAAAAAAGTTTCACGATTTAGGATGGGTAAGCTCGAGATACCAGTCTTCGAGTGTCTTGTGTTGCGGCGTCCAAGCATTCACTCGGACACCGGATTGAACAAGCCGGGCGAGCAAGGCATGACCGCTGGTGCCATCAGTAATCTCCAGCGTATTGTCTTCCGCAATGCGGACTCCGATGCTCAAAGCCACACTCTTCGCCAGTGCCATGTCTTCCGTGGCGAGCCTGAACTGCGGGTGTTCGCGCTGCGTGGCTTGCACAGGGCCTTCATAGACTTTTTTGCCATCGCGCAAAATCACGCAGCGATCGCACATCAACTCGACTTCGCTGAGCAAGTGAGAATTCAGCAAAATGGTAAGCCCATGTTCCGCTCGCAGCTTGAGGATGGTGGCGCGAAACTCATGAATGCCTTCGGGATCGAGACCATCGGTCGGTTCATCAAGTAGGAGAACCTTCGGCATCGGCAGCAACGCCTGCGCCAGCGCGAGACGTTGTCTCATCCCGTGACTGAAAGTTTGCACCTTGCCATGCACGCGATCCTTCAGGCCGACGAGTTCCAAAACCCGCCACACTTCTTTTTCATCCCACCAGCCGCTCAGCGCGCAAAGACAACGCAGGTTGTGCCAGCCGCTCATGTATTCATAAAAGACCGGGGCTTCAAAGATCGCTCCAATCTGCCGCAATGCGCCTGCGCGATTCTGCTGCACAGAGACGCCGTCGATCACCACCTCGCCGGCATTGGGGCGCACCATGCCAAGCATGATGCCCAGCACAGTGCTCTTGCCCGCGCCGTTGTGTCCGAGCAGACCGACAATTTCTTTTTCCTTCACCTCGAAGCTCACGTCATCCAGCGCGGCGCGGGCGCGGGTGAATCGCTTGGTCAGATTTCGTGCTTCTATCAAGGCCATGCGCGCATCCCGTTTATTTTCCGCCAACCGTGAATTGAATCTCCTTTGCGACGTGTCCATCCGCATAAAGGATGTTCACCTGCACGTCCTGATAAGTGTGAAAATTTTCCTTGTCGCTCATGACCGGGATTCGGCTGCCGTTGCTCACCAGCCCCATGAAGTTCAGATTGGCGACGTTTTGTCCGTTGAGCAGATTGTTCCAGAGATAACTGGTGCCAGTGGTCTCCCAAAGTTTTTTACTGTCGGCTGGACAATGAAAAACGGTTTTGCTGTCGGTGAAGTTATCCAGAGCCTTGTCGATGGTCGGCTCATCACTGTCCAAACTGGCACGGGCGGTGACGAGCGTGGGCATGGTGTTGTTGTTATCGGCGAGATAGAGATTCAGGGATGCGCCGAGGTTTCTCAGATTGTTCATGCATGATGCGGCGCGAGCGCGGTGAATGAGCCGACTGCTCGCCGGTATCGCCAACGCAGCCAGTGCCGCCGTGATGGTGATGACCATCAGAAGTTCCATTAGCGTGAAGCCGCCTTTGCTAAACAATGATTGTGTTCGGCGTTTCATCAGTGTGGGTGGAATCCCCGGATGCGCTGCTGCATTTCTTCCATGAGCGGCGCAAGATCCATCTTGGTTTCCGCGCTGGCGTCTTGATAGTAGGCGCTCAGGCCCTTTTCGACGACGGCTTCAAAAACCTTCTCGTCCTCCGCCTTGAGCTTTTCCATGTCGCGGCCATCAGGCTGGTTCTTCTGCATTTCTTTGCGAGCCTGATCCACCACCTTGCGGCGTTCCTCGGGCGACATCTTGTTGAATGCCTTCATCACAGACTTGAAATGCTGCTCGACGGTTCCCTCAAGGAATCGCGTCTTTTCTTCTTTCGTCAGTGAATCAAAGAAGCGCTTGCCAGACTCCCGCTCGTCGCGCATCTGGCGGCGTTGATCAAAATCAAGCCGGTTCACATGGGCGATGACCTCGTCCACATGCTTGCGTCGCGCTTGCTCGGAAACTTCTTTTCCATCCAGCCACGGTGAGGTAGCCATCAGTGAATGAACCTTCTCAGGTGTCGAGGTGTGCTTCGACGTGGCGTGTAAGATCGCGCCCACACCCGTCCAGATCAGGAC
>JAYVQB010000468.1:0-16276 GCA_043757085.1 Verrucomicrobiota bacterium | reverse complement strand
ATGACGGCAGCGACGCAGCGGAGCAATATCTCGATGAGCGCATCCGCCGCATGAAGATCATTCATCAACGCTTCAGCGACGCCGGACTCACGGTGGTGCATGAGAATTGCATGAACTGGGGCGGCATGGGTGTGAGTTTTGTGAAGCGTCTCACCGACGCCGTGCCGGGCATGAAGTGGGTCTTTGATACTGGCAATCCCGTGTTCAATGCCGACCGCGATCATCCAGGCCGGATGCAGGACTCTTGGGAAATGTATCAGGCCATCAAATCAAACATGGTTCACGTTCATGTGAAAGATGGCCGATGGAATCCGGCGAAGAAAGACGCGGACTACACGTATCCCGGTGAAGGCGAAGGCCAGGTCGAGCGCATCATGGCCGATCTTGTGAAGTTGAATTACAACGGCTTCATCAGCATTGAGCCGCATGTTGCCGTCGTCTTCCACGGAGCCGGTGCGGCGGATGATCTCTCGCCCGAACAGAAAGCGAAAGAACAATACGATAGCTACGTGAAATACGGACAGATGCTGGAAACAATGCTGCGAAGGATGAGTTGACCATGGTTGGCAGTTGTTGGCGATGGTTTGCGATTGTTCAAGCAAACACCTCCAAGCTAACCAACTGCAGCCAACTATTGTCAACCATGCCATCCCCTGCCAACAATTGCATTCCATGAGAAAACCATTCCCCTTTGAAAAACTCGAAGTCTGGCAGTCCGCACGCCTCTTGGTGAAAAATGTTTATCAAAACACTAAGCGTTTCCCGAAAGAAGAAACGTTCGGGCTGACATCGCAGTTGAAGCGGGCATCAGTTTCCATCGCGAACAATCTGGCTGAAGGCTCTGCTAGATCGAGCTTCAAGGATCAGGCGCATTTTACAAGTCTGGCACATGGTTCCTTGATGGAGACGGCATGTGATGTCATCCTCGCCACCGACCTCGGTTTTATCTCCGACGCTGAAGCAGCACCGCTGCTCGACACAGCCTATGATTTATCCGTCCGCATCCACAATCTCCGCCAATCCCAACTCAAACGCGCCGCTCAATCATAACAACAGCAACCATCGCCAACAATAGCTAACCACTGCAAACTTCCCTATCATGGCCCTCATCAACGAAAACTTCCTCAAGCTCAAAGCTGGTTATCTCTTCCCCGAAATCGCACGCCGTGTGAAGGCGTTCACAGAATCGAACTCCGACGCCGCGAAACGTCTCATCCGCTGCGGCATCGGCGATGTCACGGAACCATTACCCGAGGCGGTGCGCTATGCGATGCACGAAGCCATTGATGAAATGGGCGTGCGCGAATCGTTTCACGGTTACGGCCCAGAACAGGGCTATGAGTTCTTGCGCAATGCCATTGCCGACAATGATTTCAAAGCGCGCGGACTGAACATCGAGGCGGACGAAATTTTTATCAGCGACGGCAGCAAGTGCGACACGGGCAACATCCTCGACATCTTTGGCAAAGGAAACAAGATCGCCATTACCGACCCGGTCTATCCCGTCTATGTGGACACGAACGTCATGGCCGGCAACACGCGCGATGCTGATGAAAGCGGCGCATTCGGCGGGCTGGTGTATTTGAAGTGCTCGCCGCGCAACGGTTTCGTGCCTTCGATTCCAAGCCGTAAAGTCGATCTCATTTATTTGTGCTACCCGAACAACCCCACGGGCGCAGTCGCTACGCGCGAACAACTCACGGCGTGGGTGAATTATGCTCGACAGAACGGCAGCATCATTCTCTTCGATGCCGCTTACGAAGCCTACATCCAGGACCCGGAGATTCCGCATTCCATCTTCGAGATCGAAGGCGCGCGCGATTGCGCCATCGAGTTCCGCAGCTTCTCGAAGAACGGCGGCTTCACCGGTGTCCGCTGCGCCTTCGTCGTTATTCCCAAGACGCTGATGGGCACCACGAAGTCAGGCGAGAAACAATCTCTCCACGCGCTCTGGTCGCGTCGGCACAGCACCAAGTTCAATGGCGCAAGCTACGTCGTGCAACGCGGCGCGGAAGCGCTCTACACTGACGAAGGCAAATCTCAGGTGAAGGCACTTATCGAGCATTACATGGGCAACGCCGCGCTCCTCGTGAAAGCCTGCAAGAAAGCCAAGCTCAAAGTCCATGGCGGAGCCAATGCGCCCTATGTCTGGGTGCGCTGCCCCGAAGGCGTGACCAGCTGGCAGATGTTCGACAAGATGCTCAACGACGCCAACGTCGTCGTCACTCCTGGCGCCGGCTTCGGCAGCGCGGGTGAGGGTTACTTCCGCATCAGCGCGTTCAACAGCCGCGCAAACGTTGAGGAAGTTTGCCGTCGCATCGCGGAGTTAAAGTGATTGTCTGGAACGACGACACTTCTGTCGTTGTGGTCGTTTTTTATAGGACGGCAGGAGTGCCGTCCCTCCTTGACGCCAATTTGACGGCGTATCCGATATGATGTATAAATGACATCATGACTCGGACTCAAATCCAATTCCCTGATCCGCTCTACCAGCGGCTCAAAATCATCGCAGACCAACAGGATTGGTCGCTCTCGGAGGTCATGCGGAAGGCTGCGGAGCATTTTATTACGCGCTTCCCTGAAGACCCGAAACCCAAGGCCGTCTGGCGCTTCCCCACACTTGACTGCGGCGGAGATTTTCTCGCAGATCCCGCTCGTCTGCGGCCAGAGGCTGACACCATCCTCAAGCGCTCCAGATCATGATCCTCTCGGCTGACACCAACATCTTCCTCTACGCGGCCAACCCCAATTCACCGCATCACGAGTCTGCCCAAAGATTTTTTGAAGTGGAGGCTTCGGGCAAGCAGCGCTTCTTGCTCTGCGGCCTCGTGCTCGTGGAGCTTTACATGCAGCTCCGCAATCCTGCCGTCTTCAAAAAACCAAAGACCGCGAAAGAAGCCACAGCCTTTTGCGATGCCCTCCGCGGTAATCCCGCATGGGAGTTCGGCGACTACGATCCCGAAGTCGGCAAGCATCTCTGGAACTGGGCCGCCAAGACCACCACCGGTTTTCGTCACATCATCGACGCCCGCCTTGCCCTTACACTCCGCCACCACGGCGTCACCCACTTTGCGACGGCGAATACAAAAGACTTCGAGGGTTTTAGGTTTGAGAGGGTGTGGTGACCTTTGGCGTAGCAGAGGCCGATCCGCGCATCCACAGTTGACGCCTCTCAGGTGTAGCTTCAATGTATCAACATCACCGCTAAGATTCAAAAATGGGGCAACAGCCTTGCCTTGCGCATCCCGCTTGCCGTCGCCAAGCAGATTCAGGTGAACGAAGGTGACCCCGTGACACTCAAGGTCGGAGCCTCCGGCCTCACGATAAAACCCGCGCCAGAGAAGCTGAAACTCGATGACCTGCTGGCCCAAGTGACTCCTAAGAATCTCCATTCCGCCACGGATTGGGGGCGCGACGTAGGTCGGGCGAAGGCTACTTCCGCATCAGCGCGTTCAACAGCCGCGCGAACGTTGAGGAAGTTTGCCGCCGCATCGCGGAATTAAAATGATGAAAATGGAGCGGCAGTTGTGCATCGCCGCTCCAAAGATTTCATTTCATGTTAAACACGAATGGGCAGCACGAAGAAGGGCATGCCTTGTTTGAAGAACTCACGCTGCAAGACAAAGACGGCATAGTTGTGCAGCAGGCGGGTGAAGTAGGTCTCCTTCTTAAACACGAGCTGGCCGCCGAAGAATGTGACATTGGAAAACCTTCCCATGATTTTCGCCGCCAGTCCTGATGCGGCAGGGACGATCTCGGTGCCGATCTCATAGATGGCCTCGGCATGGATGCCGTGGGCTTTCATGTAATCGGCATAACGCTGTGTCTCGCTCGCGACGGATGTCTGGAGATTGCCAAGTTCCTCCGCGCCTTTGAAGTTGCCCGCATCCACGACGCCGACTTCCGCGAAGATGAAGTTCTTGAATACTCCGGGGAACATGCGCTGCACGCCGAGAACTGTATGAATGCCCAGACCATTGAAGCCATTGACAAAGATGACGGCGGTCTTCGCCAGCGGATCGCAGCGAGTAGATTCGATAGCAGTCGCAGGTGGAACTGAGAAGACTTCTATTAGATCATCAAGGCGCGCAAGTTGTTCTCGAGCATTCAGATAGTGACTCTTGATGAGAAACGCTACTCCGATCAAGGTGCCAGTGACGAGGATGGTGATCCAGCCGCCCTCGTGGAATTTGATGATACTCAGCGCGACGAGAATAACGGCAGTGAGGGCGAAGCCGATGGCATTGATCGCGAGCTTGCGTTTCCATTTTGGTTCATCGCCATGGTCCCTCCACCAATGAATCACCATGCCAAGCTGGCTCAGCGAGAAGGTGATGAAGACATTGATCGCGTAGAGCACGACGAGGAAATCCACCGCGCCATGGGTGCACCAAATAAGAATGAATGCGGCTAGGCCCATGAGCAGGATGCCGTTTTGCGCAACGAAGCGGTCACTCAAGGTCGCGAAGCGCGCAGGGAACCAACGATCCAGCGCCATGTTTGCGAGAACACGCGGGCCGTCGAGAAAGCCAGCCTGCGCGGCAATGAATAGCAACGCTGCGGCGGAGAACATGGAAACCCACACGAATGAAGACGACAACCAGCCCGGCCATGATGCGGTCATCTGACCGAAGAGAATGGCATTGAGCGTGCTGCCTGCTTTCGGCACGGAATGATAGAGTTGATAGAGCAGCAGTAATCCGCCCACCATGAAGGCCAGCGAAAGTCCCATGTATAACATCGTGCGCTTGCCGGTGGCCACGCGCGGTTCGCGCAGAATGGGCAGGCCATTGCTCACTGCTTCGATTCCGGTATAACTGCCCGCTCCCAAACTGTATGCCGTCAGCAAGAGCACTCCGGTTTTCCACCAGCCCAGTTCCGAATGCGCCGCGCCCATATCGCGCACAGTGTCACTGGCAATCTGCGGCAAGCTGCCCAGGTGCGTGAAGGTGCCGTAAAAAATCGCAAAACCATGTGTCGCGAGAAACACGAAGAAGATCGGTGCCCACACGACGACGGACTCCTTGACGCCGCGAAGATTCATCAGCGTCAGCAGCCCAGTCGCTATAAGAATCGCTATCAGCTTGTGCTGGCTCCAGGCTTCTGGCAATACTGAGAACATCGCATCTCCACCTGCCGCGATGGAGATGGAGATGGTCAGAACGTAATCCACTAGCAAGGCACAACCGCTGACGACGCCGGCGGAAGGCGAGAGCAGTTTGCTGGCGACGAGATACCCTCCGCCTCCGCCGGGGAACAGCTCAATGATTTGCGAGTAGCTCGCGCAGATGATGCCAATGGTGACCACGCAGGCCAGCGCGACGATGAGCGTGAGCGAAGGATGCACCAGCAGCGCCTTCATGGTTTCCTCCGGGCCGTAACATGAGGAGGACAATCCGTCCGCCCCCAGCCCCACCCAAGCGAGCACCGCAATGAGTGACATTTTATGAAAGATGGCATGGTCTCCGATGTTGCGTGCCTTGCCGATGAAGATGTCTTTTAACCAGTTTCTTTTTGTTGGGTTGTTCATTTTCCTATAGCTGACATGATGCGGGCCGCGTGAAGCGTCCGCACCTCTGCCGTTCAAAGGGAACAGCGATCGTCCCCGAGGGGACTTTCAGCCGAAAGCCCTTCCAGTATCGCCTGCGAGGTTAGCTGTCGGGCTAGGGACTGGAAGATCCCCCTGCGAGTGGCTGCCCACCCCGTTCGCCCCTTCCTTGAGTTGCCTCAAGGAGTTCGGTTCCCCCGCTCAATCCCTCGGAAATGAGGAACTGACTCGGCTGCATTGGACAGCTACCCTCCGGCATATTTGAAATCTGTCAATCGTATCGCTTGTTGCGACGGAACAAGATTGCTTGAATAGTCGTTCATCATGGAACGCTGGAAACTCTACGCCTTTGCCTCTGCGCTTTTCGCTGGACTGACTTCGGTGATTGCGAAGGCGGGACTGAAAATACTGGGCGCGGATGTGGGTCTCGCGGTGCGCACGGTGTTTGTTTTCGCGTTCATCATGCTAAACACTTTTCTCTGGACGGGTGCGGGCCAGACTGCCACTGCGCTGCAAGCGGGGGGCTGGCGGCCCATCGGGTTGCTCGCGCTCTCGGCGCTGACGACGACGCTTTCCTGGATTTGTTACTACCGGGCGATGCACGAGGGCACGGTGACGTTTGTCTCGCTCGTGGACAAGGGGAGCATCATCGTCACGCTTATTTTGTCCGTGCTGGTGCTGGGTGAGCCGCTCACGTGGCGCATCGCGGCCGGGGCCACGCTCATCATTGGCGGCTTGCTGGTGCTGGCGGGCGGGAAGGGCTGAATTTTGTGTGAGGCGCAACGCGGCAAAAAAATTCGTTGCCGCCATCTTGCCCGGCTCCATCTTGCACGAGGCGCAAGGCCGTAATTTTTTATTCCACTTTCAGTTAAAAAAGAACATACATGAATTCCCTGCTGGTCATTCTCGGGAGCGGTCTGGGCGGAGGTTTGCGCTACTGGCTGACTCTCTTCATCGCGAACCGGTATGGAGTAACTTTCCCGTGGGGCACGCTCATCGTCAACATCACGGGCTGTTTCGCCATCGGGTTTTTCGCCACCATTTCTGAGGCCGAAGGACGCTGGGTTATCCCGGCAGGCGGGCGCGTGTTTTTCATGACGGGCATCTGCGGCGGATTCACCACGTTTTCCGCGTTCAGCCTGCAAACGCTGGCACTGGCCCGCGACTCGCAGTGGCTATATGCGGGACTGAACATTCTCGGCTCCGTGGCGTTGTGCCTTTTCGCCACGTGGCTGGGCCACTATCTGGCCGCGCAGTTACACCGATGAAATATCCGGCAAATGCCATGTCCTCTCCTTGACGTTCGTGGAAGCCGCGCCAATCTTGCCAATCCTTGGCCAACAAGAACGTTTATCCATGTCGCCTCGCCTCCTTTCTGCCGGTTTATTGATGCTGGTTCTGCCTGCCGTGATGCAGGCTCAAGACGCTACTGCCGCACCGCCCATCAGGACGTTGCTGGATCTGGAAGCCTATGCTTCACAGCTCGCGCAAAAAGCCTACACTCCGCCTCAGGCGAAAATCGATCCGTTCTTTGAAGGACTGAAACACGACGGGCACCGCCAGATACTCTTCAAAAAAGAACACGCCCTCTTTAGGGACAGCGGTGGTGCATTTGAGGTCGAGTTCAATCATCCCGGATGGATGTTCAAAAAGACCGTGTCCTTTGCCGAGATTGTGGATGGGCAACCCCGATCCATTCCCTTTGATAAAAGTCACTTCCAATACGGAGACTTAACTCTGCCGGAGACAGTGTCAGATCCTTCTGGCTACAGCGGCTTTCGCGTTCTGGTGCCAGACGTTGGAAATGGTCGCCGCTTAGAGTTCATGGTGTTTCAGGGAGCGAGTTACTTTCGAGCAGTGCCAGTGAATCATGGTTGGGGTCTGTCAGCGCGCGGCGTCGCTATCAATACGGTGGGTGGCGAACCCGAGGAGTTCCCCGATTTCACGCACTTCTGGTTTCAGAAACCGAAACCGGGCGACAAAACCATCAAATTCTACGCATTGCTGAACGGCCCCAGCGTGACTGGCGCGTTTGAGTTTGAGAGCCAGCCTGGGGAAGAAACGGTGGTGACTGTAAGCGGTTCTATCTTTTTGCGCCGCGTGGTCAAGCTGCTCGGACTCGCGCCGTTCTCCAGCATGTTCTGGTTTGGCGAGAACACGCATCCGAAGCCGATGGACTTCCGCCCGGAGGTGCATGATTCGGACGGATTGCTCATCGAGCAAAACTTTGGCCCCATCATCTGGCGTCCGCTCGACAATGGCAAAGAGATGCGGCAAAGCGTGTTCAGCATCGAGTCGCTCAAAGGATTTGGCCTGATGGAGCGCGATCGTGATTTCAGCCACTTCGAGGATCTCAAAGCGCAATACCACAAACGCACCGCCGTGTGGGTGGAACCGCTCGAAGGATTCGGGCGCGGGAAATTGCATCTGATCGAACTGGCGACGGGTGAAGAAACTTGGGACAATGTCGTGTCCATGTGGGAGCCGGATCATCTGCCTACCGCGACTGAGCCGCTGCGTTTCGCATATAAATTGCACTGGCTCGGCGAGCATGAGCACGGCCTCGCCAAAGTTACCGCGACCCGCTTCGGCGAAGTCACTCTGACCCCGGAGAACCACAACGACTACTTGTTTGTCATCGACTTCACCAAGGGCAAAATCCCAGACGGAGCGCCAGCGGAATGGTTGCCGACGTTGAGCCTTGCGGTGCCAACCGATTCCAAGGTGCTGGAGAAGTGCGTCATTGCGAACACTGAAACAGGCGGCTGGCGCGTCTTGTTTAAGATTGAAGTGCCTCCCACGCTCAAACTTCTGGAGATGAATTGCGAACTTACGGACGGCAAGCTTCCGTTGTCAGAACGCTGGAGCTACCAATGGAAACGTTAAACCTCAAGCCGCGAAACGGAAAACTGGTCAAGCCTGCGGCCACTTGGTTCAACACGGTGCACACCAGTTCCTATCCGCGGTGCAACCCCGCCATTACCATAGCAAGCATTGCACATGATTAAAAAAATCTACTCGTTAACAGCCGCACTGTGGCTCACGCATTTCGTGCCGCTTCCGGCGCAAGCGCCTGCAAGTTCACCCATCACCACTTTCGATGGCGTCCGCCAGCTCGCCCGCGATTTGGCCAAGAGCCCTTACGAAGAAAAGGCCGAGCCCCTCGATCCTTTCTTTGCGAACATGGAATATGATGAGCACCGCGAGATTCTTTATTTTTTTGACAAGGCTCCCGGATTCAAAGAAAAGGATCACTTCGCAGTCGAGTTCTTTCATCCGGGATGGATGTATAAGAAGACGATTCAGTTTTCCGAAGTCATCAACGGCAAGGAAGTCCCGTTCCCCTGCAAACCAGATCTCTTCCATTATGGGCGTGTTAAATTGCCGACAGAGATCACCTATCCCAAGGGCTTCGCTGGCTTCAAGGTGATTACTCCGACGGATACTGATGGAGACCGTCCCCAGTGCATGGTCTTCATGGGAGCAAGTTACTTTCGAGTCGCTCCCAAGGGCCAGTTGTTCGGAATCTCCAGCAGGGCCGTGGCCATTAACACCGTCGGCCCCGAGAAGGAAGAGTTTCCTGACTTCAAACGATTCTGGCTTCTGCGGTCGGGTGGAGCAGAAAAGAAAATGACCTTACTGGCGCTGATGGACGGACCGAGTATCACCGGCGCTTACCAGTTCGAAGTCACTCCAGGCAAGGAGGCCGAAGTGCATGTGACGTCGGAGATTTATCTTCGGAAACCGGTCAAGCTTCTCGGTCTGTGTCCCTCCTCCAGCATGTTCTGGTTTGGCGAGAACACCCAACCCAAGCCCTACGACTTCCGGCCTGAGGTGCATGACTCCGATGGGTTGCTTCTGGACCTCGCCGATGCCGGGCGCTTCTGGCGGCCGTTGGAAAACAGTTCCAGTCTAAGGCAGAGCATTTTGCGCGCGGATAAATGTAACGGTTTCGGCATTGCCCAGCGCGATCGCAGATTCGAAAGTTACCAAGATCTGGAGTCTAATTACCACCGGCGCCCAAGTGTCTGGATCCAACCAACAAGCGATTGGGGACGGGGCAATGTTCATCTTATCGAAATCAGCACCGGGGAAGAAACGTGGGACAACGTGGTGACATTTTGGGAGCCGGCACAGCAGCCAAAACCTGGCGAGCCGCTGGCTTTCTCCTATACGATGCGTTTCACCGAAGACTTGGGAGACCGCAAGCTTGCCAAGGTCACGGACACGCGGCGCGGACACATCATCAAGAAGCCCAACGAAGAGCTGTTTGTTTTGGAATTTGCCAGGCCGGAAGGTTCCCTGGGCACGGCGGCGAAACCGCCGGAGATCAGCACGACGGTTGGTGGCCGGGCAGAGCTGGTGGATCAGCGAGTGGCGGCCAATCCGCAGACCGGCGGGTGGAGAGCATTTTTCCGAGTCAAGATCGCACCTGAAGAAAACACCGTGGAGTTGACCTGCCGCCTACTGGAGAATAAAAAACTTCTCTCGGAAATCTGGACCTACCAATGGAAGCGCTAAGAGAACAGCTCACGGCAGGCACGATGGAAGCGGTGACGATTCATTTCGCGCCGAAGGCCGGCACGGAGGAGGAATGGAATGATGCCTACGCGCGACTGGCCGATTACTTCCGCAGCTACCGTTTGCATAATCGCATCCGGCGCACGCAGTTGATTCTCGAAACTCTGCGACGCGCGGCTGACGCGCATGAAAAAGATCCTTCGCGTCTGCCCACGGCCCACGCCATCGAACAAGCACGGGCGATGCTCCGCGAATGGCTCGGTCAGATTTACGAAGGCATGGAACTTACGGAATCCCAAATCGAAAGCTCGGGGCGGCTCGGCTTCCACCTGTGCGACGGGCCGGGACGCTGGCCGCATTTTTTCATCGACCGGGAAAATCTCCCGCCTGATATGGCCGAGGCGATGCGCTCCATCGTGCGCGCCTCCGGGCCGCGTCTGCAAATCTCCAAGATGACGCCGCGCCCAATCGACCTTGGCATCATGGGCGACTCTGAAGATGACGACGGGGACAGCAGCAAACTTTCCGCCCTGCGTTATCCCGTTCTCCTGCTGATCATCATCGGCGTGCTCTGGTATGTTTATCGCTTGACCTCATGAGTGTCCCCAACTCCATGACTCACACCGCGCGAATTTCTGCCCGCGCAGGTCATCATCCGGCATCCACCGCCGGGATGCCATCGCTGGCGACTTCTCGGCTGCGGCGCGCCACGTTTTTTTCCTTCGTATTTCTCGGCACCGTCGTCGGCATCTGGCTGCTGTATCTGATGCTCTCGAGGGATGGGATGCGCTGGTATGAAATCGGACTGCTCGTCGTTTTTATCCCGCTTTTCTATCAACTTAACATTGGCTTCTGGACTGCGCTCATCGGCATCTGGATGATGAATCGTCCGAAGCCGGACCCACTCGATCTTTCCCGCACCATTACGAAAGATGATCTGAGCCAGCCTCTCGCGGCCACCACGGCTATCATCGTCCCGGTCTATAATGAAGACGTGACGCGCGTGTTTGAAGGAGTGCGCGCGATTTACAAATCACTCGAAAGCACCGGACGCCTCGGCAGCTTCGACTTTTTCGTCCTGAGCGATTCTGATGATCCGAATAAATGGATCGAGGAAGAAGCTGCGTGGTTGGAAATCTGCCGCCAGCACAATGCCTTCGGTCATTTTTTCTATCGCAAACGCCGCTCGCCCATCAATCGCAAAAGCGGTAACGTCAGCGACTTCTGCCGTCGCTGGGGCAAGCGCTACCGTTATATGATCGTGCTCGATGCCGACAGCCTGATGTCCGGCGGTTTGCTGGTGAACATGGTGCGCATCATGGAGAAGCATCCCGCCATCGGCATTCTTCAGACCTTTCCGAAACAGATTGGCGCCAACACGCTGCTGGGCCGCGTCATGCAATTCGCGCAAAGCCTTTACGGCCCCGCCTTCGTCGCGGGTCTGAACTACTGGTCTTGTGGCGAGGCCAATTACTGGGGGCACAACGCCATCATCCGTCTTGCTCCGTTCATCGAATATTGCGCCCTGCCCGCACTGCCCGGCAAGGAACCGCTTGGCGGTCACATCTTGAGCCATGATTTTGTCGAAGCCGCGCTCATGCGGAAAGCGGGTTACGCCGTGCGCCTTCTGCCCACCGATGAAGGTAGTTACGAAGAAGGCCCGCCGACACTTCTCGACATGCTCAAGCGTGATCGCCGCTGGTGCCAGGGCAATCTCCAGCACTTCCGGCTCATCTTTGCCAAAGGCATGCACTTCATTAGCCGGCTGAATTTCCTCCACGGCATCCTCAGTTACGTCAGCTCACCGCTGTGGTTTTTGTTCCTCGTTTTTTCCACCATTCTTGGCGCGTCCGAGCAGGGCATGATTAATCCACAGGCGCAGTTATCCGGCCAGATTTTGCTGGGACTGACATTCATGTTTATCTTCCTGCCCAAGGTTCTCATCGTGCTCGATGAAGTCTTCACCGGACGACAGTTCAAACCCGTGCGCCTCCGTCTTCTCGCTGCATTTAGCAGTCTGGTGGACACCATTATTTTCACGCTGCTCGCGCCCGTGATGATGATATTTCACAGTCGCTTTGTCATCTACACCATTCTCGGCAAAGGCGTGCGCTGGATCGCGCAACGTCGCAAACTCAACGGGGGCATGGACTGGCGCGAACCCATCGTCACCTTCGGCAGTGTAACGTTGCTCGGCCTAGCCTGGGGTGTGCTCGCGTTCTTCATCCCCAATCATTTCCTGCTCTGGATCAGCCCCGTCGTAGTCGCATTGATTCTCGCCATCCCCTTCGCGATCATCACCTCCAGCACCCGCTCACTGCTTCGCTTTGGCATGTTCCTCACGCCGGAAGAAATCAAGCCACCGCAGGTGCTTCAGTTCCTCGAAGATAATCTCGACGAAATCAAAGGCCGCCCACAACTTCAGCCAGAGATTGAAACCAATTACGGCCTCGTCCAAGTCTGCCTTGATCCCTATGTCAACGGTCTTCACGTCAGTCTCCTGCGTCGCCGCAAGAACCAGCAGCACTCCCGCGAGTATTTTTCTCATCTCTCCCACAAGCTCATCTCCCAGGGACCCGGTGCGCTGCGACCGCAGGAGCTAAAGGCCATCATGTATGATGCCGACACCGTGACGCATCTGCATTACGAACTCTGGTCTGCCTCCGAAGGCCATCTCTCCAACTTCTGGAAAACCGCCATCCGCCAATACAACTTGGTCGCGCCGAATCCATTTACGCATCTGATCGTGCAGATGACGCCGGTTGGGTGACTATTCGGTAGAACTACTTTACTCAGGAGAGTCAGTAACCATCAGGAATCGGCTATAGGCTCGGCAGAAGGTGCCGTCTCGACACTCTCCTCATCAGCGATCACAGTAGCCACATCTTGCACCAGTTCGTTTTTGCCGAGGTTCATCAGCTTGACGCCCTGCGCGTTTCGGCCAGTCTCACGGACTTCACTAACGCGGATGCGCACGCTCTGGCCCTTGCTGGTCATGAGCATGAGTTCATCTGTGTCCTGCACGGCGAGCGCAGCGACGAGCTTGCCGGTTTTCTCGGTGACGTTCATGGTGGTCACGCCTTTGCCGCCGCGATTAATGAGGCGGTATTCGTCAAATGGCGTGCGCTTGCCCAGTCCATTCTCGGATACGACAAGTAGCATGGCACCGGGTTCGTTGGTGACGCAACTCACGAGGAAGTCGCCGTCGTCCAGCGTGACACCGCGCACACCGCCCGTGGCGCGTCCGATGGGGCGAAGGTTGGGCGATGATGGATCATCGCCAGTTTCGTGGAAGCGGACGCACATACCTTCGTGCGTGACGAGACAGATTTCTTTATTGCCGTTGGTGAGCACGACATCGACGAGATCGTTGCCCTCATCGAGCTTGATGGCAATGATTCCATCCTTGCGGTAGTTTTTGAATTCTTCGAGAGCAGTCTTTTTGATGGTGCCATCCTTGGTGGCAAAGACCACGTAACGATCCGCCGCCCACATGGCTTCGTCCTCGGGGCCACGCGCCTTGAGGATCAGGACGCTGGCAATCTTTTCTTCGGAACGAAGGTTAAGCACGTTCTTGATGCTGCGCCCCTTGCCGGTGCGCGTGGCTTGCGGAAGCTGATAGACTCGCTCCACATACATGCGCCCGGTATTGGTGAAGAACAGCAGGAAGTCATGCAATTGCGCACTGAAAAGATGCTCGACGAAATCGTCCTTATCCTCCTCGCTTTGAGCTTCGCGGGTCTCCATGCCTTTCAAGCCTTTTCCGCCACGAGCCTGCAAGCGGTATTCGGCGGTCGGTGTGCGCTTGATGCTGCCGAGATGCGTCATCGTCACGATTGTCGCTTCGTTCGGAATCAAGTCGATGCTCTCGATTTCATTGGATGAGGCTTCGATGCGCGTGAGACGCGGCGAGGCGTGCTTGGCCTTGATGGCTTGCAGCTCATCCTTGATGATGGTCAGCACACGCTGCTCGTTGGCGAGGATGTCGATCAAGTCTTTGATCGTGGAAAGCACCGCATCGTATTCCGCTTTCACCTTGTCGCGCTCCATGCCGGTAAGCTGGTAGAGACGCAGTTCGAGAATGTCGTCCACTTGCTTGTCGGTGAAAATATAACGGCCATTCTGAATGCTCGGCTGGTTGCGGATGAGAATGCCAAGTCCCTCAGCGGTCGCTGTGGGGAAGGTGTAAGCCTTGAGTCCGACACGGGCTTCATCCCGGTTCTTGCTGTCGCGGATGATTTTAATGAAGTCATCGAGATGACCGAGGGCGAGCAGGAAGGCTTCGAGTTTTTCGGCCTGCACCTCGGCTTTGCCCAAGAGGAACTTCGTGCGGCGGATGATGACTTCGCGACGATGCTCAATGTAACAACCAATCGCATCCTTCATGCTGAACACCCGGGGCCGCGCCCCATCAATGGCCAGCATGTGAACGCTGAACGAAGTTTCGAGTTCGGTGTGCTTGTAGAGATTGTTCAGCACCACCTGGGCGCGGGCGTCTTTTTTCAAATCAACCACGAGGCGCGAGTTCTCATCCGACTCATTGCGCACGCCGCTGATTTCCGGAATGATCTTTTCATTGGCGAGAAACGCGATCTTCTTTTCCAGCTCCGCGCGATTCACGTTGTAGGGAATTTCCGTGATGATGATTTGCTCGCGATTGCCGTTCTCGACGATTTCTGTCACGCCGCGAATCCGCACTGAGCCGTGGCCGGTCTCCAAGTATTCACGAATGCCAGCAGTGCCCTGAATGACGCATCCCGTCGGGAAATCCGGGCCTTTAATATGCGTCATCAATTCCGGCATCGTGATCGCCGGGTTGTCGATCTGGGCGCATACCGCATCCACGACTTCACCCAGATTATGCGGCGGCATGTTCGTGGCCATGCCGACTGCGATGCCGGTGCCGCCATTGACGATGAGATTGGGGAACGCTGCGGGAAAAACTTTAGGTTCCGTGAGACGCTCGTCATAGTTCGGCACAAAATCCACGGTGTCCTTGTCCATGTCCTGCATCAATGCGCCACCGAGATGCGTCATCCGAGCCTCGGTATAACGCATCGCCGCCGGAGGATCGCCTTCCACCGAGCCGAAGTTCCCCTGTGGATCGATCAAAGTCTCCCGCATTGCCCAATCCTGCCCCATGTGAACCAGCGTAGGATAGATGACCGCCTCACCGTGCGGGTGATAGTTACCCGACGTATCGCCGGCGATCTTTGCGCACTTCACATGTTTCTTCGGCGGATAAAGCGATAGCTCATGCATCGCATAGAGGATGCGACGCTGAGATGGTTTCAGTCCGTCGCGCACATCGGGCAGCGCACGAGAAATGATGACGGACATCGAGTAATCGAGGAACGAGTTCTTAACTTCGTCAGCTACGGAGATGGGGCGGGTATTGGATTCTTGCATCGTATTAAAATTGGGGACGAAGGGTTGTTAACTCAGAGCTAGATTTAAATTGGCGAGAATCATTATCGAGTTCGTCCATGAGCTAGTTATCGAATTCTATTCCACAAAATGGGGGCGACGAGCGCAGCTCTTCGGTGGCATCAGAAGTATCACGCAGAATATTTGCCAGTTCCCTCGGCGTCTTGGTTTCCAGTAACACCCGCCATTGTTCAAGAACCCAATGAAATCGCTTGTGGCGTTCACTCGCGAGGAATCTCTGAACATAATTCTTGGCAGCAGTGACGGCTTCCGGGTGTTTTTCAACATGTTCAGCTATGCGCAAATCCATGTCATGCTGACGCGCCTTCATGTCAGCGATTTGCCGCATCTTCTCGGCACGCGCCCTCGTCATTATGTCCGACATGGCGCAGTCGGACAACGACTTCTTTAACTCGTCGGCTACGAAATTGGGGCGGGTATTTGATTCTTGCATGGAGAGCGTAATAAAGTGAACGAAAGTCAGGCTCGCGAAAGCGCGTTGGCAGATACGAAGATATTGCGGATGCGGAATTCAACGGGGCTTTCCTGGCAGAGAATAGCCTTGAGTCGGGGTGTTTTGGCTGCAAAAAAAGGTTTCACCAACGCCCCTGCAGAGCCTTTGGCCCAGACGGGTGCGAACCAGCCTTGTGCGTGGGCCAGTGTTACAGCAACTGAGGCAAGGCAGGCATCAGCCAGTCCTTCATCCCGCAAAATAGAAACTATCAAAGGCGGTTCATCAGCGATAAGGCTCGCGTCCGGTTGATGCCGGAAACGATCCAG
>JAYVQB010000467.1:0-4144 GCA_043757085.1 Verrucomicrobiota bacterium | reverse complement strand
TGACGACATCCTGCTTGGGGCGCGAGGGGCGGCCATTGACAGAGACACTGTCTTCCGCATTGACCTGTGTGCCGAGGTTGGTGCAGGGCTTGCCGTTGATCTGAACGCGCCCTTCGAGAATAAGAGTCTCGGCACCGCGCCGTGAACCAAGTCCACAGGCACTGAGATATCGGTTGAGTCGCATCGGGAATTCCATCGTCGGAGGCCGTTTGGGGTGAAAAGAAAAGCCGCGATCCGTGAGACCGCGGCCTTTTGATTAAATAAAAATGAGGCGTTTGATCCTGCTATTCCGCCTTAGTTTTTGGCAGGTTGTAGAGACTGCGTCCGTCCTTCCACTGGCCGCGAGCCTTGAGTAGCTTGATGCGCTCACCGCGCTTGAGAACGCTGCGCTTGGAGCCAACGGAGCCGCTGGAGGCTTTAAGACTGGGATGCTGGGACATGTGCTTGGTAGTAGGGGTTCGGAAAAGGTGGACGCAAAGAATATCGAGGGAGGAACGGGGCGCAAGATGTTTTTAAAGCTTCAAATTCCAAGCCTCAAACTCCAAAACCGAACAAAAGTCGGCATCGGAATTGTAGATAAGGCCTTTCTTGAGATTTGAAGCTTGATCCTTGGAATTTTTTACTCCTTGCCCTTCCAAGCGCCGAAATTCGCACCTTCATCAATCCACTTCTTAAGCAATGCCTGCTCCTCCTTGGTCACGCGATCGCCTTTGCCTTCCGGTGGCATGGCCTTGTCATCACTTTCCGGCAGCGTGGTGGCTATATAAAGTGTGCTGTCCGCGCCTTTGCCAGCCTGCAGGACTTTTTCTTTGTCTTCCTTGCCGCCCTTTTTGATGGTAGCAGCACTATCGAGAACCAAGCCGCCCTTGGGCTTCTTCACCTTGCCGGTATCATCCGTGTGCTCCGACTGATGGCACTTGTAGCATTTGGCTTTGATGATGGGCAGGATTTGCTTTTCAAAATCCACCTTATCATCCGCAGAGACGCGCGTGGCTGTGAACGAAAAACTGAGGATGCCGATGGAACCAACGAGGAAACGGAATGATGATTTCATGATTTTAGGTGTTTAAAAATGCAAGGTATTCTCTCGCTGGAATGACAGCGGTCAAGCGGGAAAGTAGTCATGCGCTTCAGCGCGCGATCACGTGGAACGGTCTTTCGCTGTTGTTTCGTGCCGGCGGTTGCTTGGCGTGCAGAAGCCCAGCACTCCTTTGTCTTCTCAATCAACAACGAATGGGTGTGCGTAAAATTATCACTTTTCCCCTTTCTTCCCGCCTTCGCCTATTGGCTTATATTCATTCGCCCAGTTCTTCGCCACTAGAGCCTTCAATTCTGCCACTGTCATCACTTGTTTAGGGTCACGGGCCAAATTGGTAAATTCATGGAGAGATACTACCGGCATATCGCCAAACTTCTATCGTGTGAACCAGATTCAACCTTGGTCCGACAATTCGGTTCACTCCGTCCATCAATGTCATCCGTTATATGAGGCCGCCACTTTTCGTAATCCCATTCTGTCAATTCAGTTAATTCTGTCTAAAGATCATAGCCATGCGCTCCGCCGCCGTTCAAATCGTCAAGACTCTCGTGCAGGCCGGCCATCAGGCCGTCTTCGCGGGAGGCTGCGTGCGCGACATGCTTCTCGGTGCGAAGCCGAAGGACTACGATATCGCCACCAGCGCGCGACCCGAGGAGGTGCAGCGACTCTTCCCCAAGTCTTATGCCGTAGGCGCACACTTCGGCGTCATCGTGGTGCGCATGAATGAATTCTCGTTCGAGGTCGCGACCTTTCGCCGCGATGGAAAATACTCAGACGCTCGACGCCCGGACTCCGTGGAGTTCACCGATGCGGAAGAGGATGCCAAGCGGCGCGACTTTACTGTGAACGGCCTGTTCCTTGATCCCCTCAAGGACGAGGTGCTGGATTTCGTCGGCGGGCGCGAGGATTTGCAGAAACAGATTCTCCGCGCCATCGGCGATCCGGCTGCGCGATTTGGCGAGGATCATCTGCGACTGCTGCGCGCGGTGCGCTTTGCCACCACGCTCGGATTTCAAATTGACGAGCAAACATGGGGCGCAGTCGGCAAACTGAGCGCGCAAATCAAGACCGTCAGCGCCGAGCGAATTCGCATGGAGTTGGAGAAAATTTTTATTCACGCCCATCGCGTCCGTGGTTTTGACCTGCTGATGGAAAGCGGCCTGATGAAGGCAGTGCTGCCAGAGATTCTAGTGCTGCAAGGCTGCGAGCAACCTCCACAATTTCATCCCGAGGGTGATGTCTTTAAACACACGCGCATCATGCTCGAACTGCTGCCGCCGGATGCCTCGCTGCCGCTGGTGCTGTCCGTCCTCTTTCATGACATTGCGAAACCGGCGACTTTCATGGTCGATGACACAGGGCGTATCCGTTTCAATGGGCACGACCGGCTTGGCGCGATCATGACTGGGAACATTTTGCGACGGCTCAAGTTTCCCAATCATGTCATCGACCCCGCCGTGGAAGCCGTGGCGAACCACATGGTCTTCAAGGACGTGCAACAGATGCGCGTCTCCAAGCTCAAGCGTTTCCTCGCGCGGCCCACCCTTGAAGATGAACTGGAGTTGCACCGCGTGGACTGCACCAGCAGCCACGGCATGCTGGACAATTATCACTATCTCCGCGCGAAACAGGCCGAGTTCGCGGCCCAGACAGAGCCGCTGATTCCCAAGCCACTGATTAATGGCCATGACCTCATCGCGCTTGGGTTCGCGCCTGGTCCCAGTTTGGGCGAGTTGCTCACGGCCGCGCAAAATCTCCAGCTTGAGGGTGCCTTGCTCAATAGGCAGGACGCCTTGGCCTGGGCTGAAAATCAAGGCAAATAATCTCGAGAGGGAGTGTCTGAAATTTTACAATTTGCCACTTGTGCAACGTAGCAGCCCACCCTTAAACTCGACAAATGAGAAAATTCCTCACCTCCATCGGCGCAGTTGCAGTCACGCTTCTGCTTTCATCCTGTTTTGAACTCGGCGCAGTCCTCGTCATCAATAAAGATGGCAGCGGTGTCGTTGAAGAAAGCATGCTCATGAGCGCGCAAATGAAGGCCATGATGGGATCAGCTCCCAAAGGCGCAGAAGGCGGCGGAGAAATGAACATGAACCTCCTGACCACCAAGGAGAAAGCCACCGAAAAGGCAACGAAGATGGGCGAAGGCGTCACCGTGAAAAGCTACGAAGAAATCAAATCCCCCGATGGTCGCGAAGGTGTGAAAATCACCTATGCCTTCAAGGACGTGAACAAGCTCAAGTATGAACCTGGCGACATGAAGGAAGAGAAAAAAGATCAGAGCTTCGCCTTCAGCGACGGCACTCTCACCATCACGCAAAAGCACGACAAAAAGGAAGCCAAGCCGGAAGCAAAAGATGATGCAGCACCCAAGCCAACCGCAGAGCAAATGGAGCAACAGATGGCCATGATGAAGCCGATGATGGCCGGCATGAAAATGTCCTTCAAGGTCAAGGCCGCCAACGGAATTGCCAGCACGGACGCCACCAATGTGGACGGCAACACGGTTACGTTGATGGACATCAACTTCGACAAAGTTCTCGCCACTCCTGATGGCATGAAGAAATTCGCCGCGACGGCTGACAACAAGGACATGTCTCCTGCCGATGCCGCTGAAGCCTTGAAGGGCGTGGACGGCGTGAAGATCGAAGCCAAGGAAAAAGTCACCGTAAAGCTGAAGTAAGCCGACTGGGACATAGCCAAAAAATTCAAAAGGCCGGGGCGAAATGCTCCGGCCTTTTCATTTCCAAGTTTGTAGGGCGTCTGTGCCAGACGCTGAAATTTGGCCGTTCGGCACAAACGGCCTACAGCATCATGTCTAGGCCGGTTGTGCCAACAGGACAAATCTGTCGCAGGAACGGCGTATTTTATACCGCCGACCGAAGCTACCTCTACGTTAGCAGCAAACCTCGAAGCTTCCTTTCTTGCCGCTGCGCGGTAGGTTTCAGATCGGTCGGGAAGAAACGCGCCGCTCCTTGATTCTCACAGGCTACATTTCAATCATCGCCCGCAGCACGTCGCTCACCATCTTCGGATTCGCCTTGCCAACGTAAAGATTATACAGCTCCGAGCCTCTTCATAAACTCCGCCGGACTCAAAATC
>JAYVQB010000466.1:0-4147 GCA_043757085.1 Verrucomicrobiota bacterium | reverse complement strand
AGCAAAAGCTTGATGCCATGCTCCAGGCGCTGCCCTCCCTGCGGCGGCCCACCATTTCTCAGCTCGCCGGCGGAGGCTGGCTTTCTGTGGAAACGATCATTGACGAATCCGTTGTTCGCGAGATTATTCCCCAGCTCAAGGCGCTGGGGGCCGAGGGCATTATCGAATATCCCTTGAACAAGGTCGTTCACTGAATCCGACATTCATTTTTTCACCAACCAATACATAGACAACAAACATGGGCTCGCTCAAGAAGCGTCGGAAGACGAAAATCAACAAGCATAAACGCAAAAAGCGCATGAAGGCTAATCGCCACAAGAAGCGCTTGCGTTACAAGAGCTAGCCCAAAGGTCGGCCCGGTGGGGTTCGTCCATGCCTCCCGTGAAAGCGGGATGGCTCTTACGCGCCCAAGAATATGGGACGTGGCTGGTTACATAGCCACCTGAATTAGGAAATGAAAACCACGGATGGACACGAATGAACACGGATAATCAAAGACTCATGAGATCCGTCTGTTTTTCATAATGCACTCATTATCCGTGTCTATCTGAGTTCATCCGTGGTTATTTTTTTCTTTTCAGAGCTATTGCCCGCTGCTCTCGAAGAGATCATGTTCCCCAGTCAGATTGGCCAAGGTTTCGCCTGCCAGATAAAGCGATCCAGCGATCAGAACTCGCTCGCTGCCTTTTCTCGCGGCAGTCAGCGCCTCATTGGGTGAGGCGTGCGTCTTCGTCACGGCGTTGCCACTGTAGAGATTTTCTATCTCCTGCTCCAACTGCTCTGGCGGCAAGGCGCGAGGACTGTTGAACGACGTGAAGTGCCAGCACGCCGCGAGAGGCTGCAAGGCCCGCATCACACCGCGCACATCTTTGCTGGCCACGGCTCCGAAAACGATCTGGGCTTTCTCGCCGGGGAACATTTGTATCCACGTCCGGGCCAGGGCGGCGGCGGAGTCGGGATTGTGTGCGCCGTCGATGATGATGCGGTCATTGGCGAAACGCTGGAATCGCGCGGGCCAGTCCACATTTTTCAAGCCATGCCGGAGCACAGACTCCGAAGTCTTGAAGCCTGCCATTTTGTAGGCGGCAATGGCCAATGCTGCATTCCAGAGTTGATGCTGCCCCGACAGACCGATGTGATAACCGCGCGGAGGCGTGGTCACAATGGTCAGCGGCGCTCCGCGTTCATGCGCCGTCTTCGAGAGAACTTGCATGACATCCGTGTGTTGCTTCAGCGTGATGACGGGGACACCGGGCTTGATAATGCCCGCTTTTTCGGTGGCGATTTCACGCAATGTCGCGCCCAGTTGTTGCTGATGATCGAGGCTGATGCTGGTGATGACACACACGGCGGGCTGCACCGTATTCGTGGCGTCAAGCCGACCGCCCATCCCGGTTTCCAACACCACCCATTCTTGGTTGCGCTTGCGAAACCAGTCCATGGCCAGCGCAAAAGTCAGTTCAAAAAAGGTTGGGTGCGGATCGAACTCCGCGCAGATTTTTTTCAACGGCTCCAGTCCGTCAACGATCTCCTTGGGCGTGATGCTCCGCTCTGCGTCCTTGATGCGCTCGCGAAAATGAATGAGGTGCGGCGAGGTAAACAGCCCGGCATTCACATCCGCCGCCTTTAACAAGCTGTGGAGAAAGGCGCAGACGCTGCCTTTCCCGTTCGTGCCCGCCACATGGATGTATTTCTGTCCCACCAGCGGCAGGTCGAGCGCGCCCAGAAGTTTTTGCGTGCTTTCCAGCCCCAGCTTAATCCCGAAAAGCTGGGTGCCGTAAAGCCACTCAAGGGCGGCCTTTTCTTGTTGGGCGATGGAGGACACGGACTGCACACTGTAACGATGCCACGCCCCGCGTCATGCAATGATTTCATACATGACCAAACCAGCGTGTGATACGTCTCTTGTCCCGTTTATGGGAGAACCTGCCAAAGAAACGGCTGTAGGTTGTTGACTCGCTACGCTCTCCTTATGGGTGCTTGCGGCAAATCAAGCGTGGGCAAATTTTCGCGAATGCCGGTCTGATTGTCGAAACGCTTCATCAACGCCATGCCGCCAAAGAGCGTCACCGGCTTGTCGGACTATTCAATGGGCAGGAGCACCATGACGGTGATTATCCCATGCCCGTCCATCCATTCTCCAGACAACCCTTGCGTCTCAACTCGCTTGTTCTATCTCATAATCTGGGTTGAAAATCCATCTTCGACAGCGTTTCGGCGGACTTCACTTGCCGATGCAATAGAGCGCCTTGTTCGAGCGAAGATAAATATGTCCATCGCTCACGGCGGGTGTGGCATTGAAATCAGTGTTGTCACCGGCGATGACATTGACGCCCAGCAATTGAAATTCCGGCTTGGCGGCGATGACCATGGTTCCTTGTTTCCGGCTCACGGCAAAAATGTTCCCGTTCATGATGATGGGTGAGGCATAGAAAGGCTTGCCCATGCCGCGTCCGCGCCCGCCGCCTTCGCTGTCTCCGCTACCGGCGCGTTCCCGATAAAGCATTTTTCCGGTCTTGGCGTCCACGCACCAGGCGAGGCCAGCATCGTTCACGCAATAAAGCTTTCCATCGAGGGCGACTGGAGTCGGCACATAGGTGGAGCTGGCATCGCGCCAAAGAATATTGGAAGCCGGGACTTCGCCTTTGTCTCCCGCATGAACGGCGATACGACCAATCCCAGGATAACCGCCGAAAACACAGATCAGATCATCCACCATCACAGCATCGGGCGTGATGTTTCCGGTAAGCCCAGTTTCCGCATACCAGCGCAGCTTTCCGGTCTCGGGAATCATGCCCCACAGTTCACCGGGCGCAGCGAAGAGAATTTCCTCGCGGCCATCCTTCCGCTTCAATATACGCGGGGTGCCAAAGGCCAGTTCGAGAAGTGAGGCGGACTGTTTCCAAATTTGTTTGCCCGTGTCTTTGTCGAAAGCGAAAAGCGCCAGCGCTTCGCTGGAAGCATTCACGATGAGAAGATTCTTCCACAAGATAAGCGATCCCGCCGATCCCCAGCGGCGCATGTTGGAATCTTTGCCCGTCTCTGCGCGCCAGAGTTCTTTTCCGCTAAAATCGAGAGCGACCACGCCGCCTTTGCCGAGTTGCGCATAGACTGCCTTGCCATCGGTGACGGGCGTGTTGCTGGCGTAACCGTGCTCGCGCATCATCCCTTGCCAAGGGTCTTCCGGCTGCGGCGCAGGATAATCTATCTGCCAGAGTTTTTTCCCATTCGTGCTGTCCACGCAGACGACACTTCGGATGAGGCTGCTGACATCGCCGTTTTCTTTCTCGCCAGAAAAGCAGATGACGAAAATGCGATTGCCCCACACGATCGGGCTGGAGGAACCAGCCCCGGGCAGGTCCAGTTTCCATTTCATGTTTTCCGTTTCGCTCCATTTCAGCGGCACGTTTTTGTCATCGCTTTTCGCCTCGCCATCCGGACCGCGGAATTGCGGCCAGTTGGCGGCGTGACTGATGTTGGCGATGGCGCAGAATAGCGCGGGCAATGCGTGGCTGGTTTTCATATGCGGGATGATAAACACGGCTCGCGCCAGTTGGTTGTGTCTCGCTGAGAGATTGATGCAAAAAAGCTCAACCGGCGATCGCGTCCCCCGCCAGCGCTGCATTGCCGATGATGCCTGCTTCATTTTGGAATTTAGCCGGGAGAATTTTTAAGCTGTCAGAGGCCACGGTGGAGAGCATGGACTTCATCTTTTTTTCCAGCGGCTCAAACAACAATGCGCCCGCCTGAGCGACGCCGCCACCGATGACGAATGCATCGGGATTCAACAACCAGGAAATGTTGGCCAATGCGGTGCCGAGCCATCCGGCAATCTCGCTCCAGATTTGTTTCGCGATGAGGTCACCCGCGTGCGCGGCATCGGCGATGGCCTTGGGCGAGCAATCATCCGCATCTCGATGCTGACCAGCCTGCGCATAGAGCTTCACCGCATGATCAGCGATTTGTTGGTTGCCGATATATTTTTCCAGCGCACCGAGATTGCCGTAATGACCGCTGACTCCATCAAAATGGATGCTCATCTGCCCGATTTCGCCGGCACTGAACTGGCTGCCACGATACATTTTGTTATCGAGCACGAGCCCACCGCCCACGCCGGTTCCCAGCGTGAGTCCGATCACGTTCTTCA
>JAYVQB010000465.1:0-4148 GCA_043757085.1 Verrucomicrobiota bacterium | reverse complement strand
GATTGGTAAAGGATGATGTCGTTCATCTGAAAGGTGCGTTCGGTGGGAATCTCCTCGAATTCGATCTCAATGCTTTTGATCGCGTGCGGCGCAGGTTTGAATGATGCCGGGATGTAATAGGCACTGTAATCATAGCCTCCTTCCGAGGGGCGCAGCCGAAGTTCGGTGGACTGGCCACCGTCGCCATGAAGGACGCAATTGATCACAGGTGGAAGCGGCTTGCGTCCCTTGGTGAGGATCACACGGATACCATCAAAGTCGCCGGAGTTCAGAGATTGTTTGGATGTGTCCACCGTGACGCTGCGCCGGCAAATCTGGCGAAGTTCCCTGCGGCCAAATTCATCATAGTAAGCGCGTGCAGTTGCAACGGCCTTGCGCGCCACCGCGCCAGCTATGTCAGGGTTGTAGCGTAGATAGGCGTTTTCATCGAATTCACTTTCGCTTGTTCCCAGAATAACAATCTCCTTGTCCTTTTTCAGAGCCACATTGTGCAGTTTCACCTCGGCAGGGTTCCATCTCCAGTGAAACACTTTCTTCATCGGATGCAGAAGAGCAGTGAAGGATTCATCGCCGAGAAGTGAGGAAAGACTGAGGCGTTCGTGCGGGCGAATTATTTTCCCAATGGCAATGGATTTATCGGCACTCTCGCCGATGCCGCAAGGAAGGCCGCTGAGCTGCTGCTCGAGAACTCCCGGGGGGCGGCCAGCTTTGATGAAGAGGCAAACTTTGAACAGCCAGTTGTTAGAAGGTTTGGCTGAACGTCTGGGTGTCGGGTCGTCCGGTGTGTTTGGAATTTCGTAGGCGAAGCAATGTATCTGCACTTTGCCGGGAATCGATCCCAGCCAGAGCTTCTTCCGCTTGGCATTGAAGTAGGGCATGTCCTTGAGCAGAAGATCGAAGGTCGCAAGCAAGCCATCGTGTCGCGTGACGACCCGAAAGTTTTGCGTCGTAAGTTCGCGCGCGCGGCTGTCCGCATCCATTTTTAAATGCGCGACATCCGTCATTTCGATGGCGCATTCATCGGAAGGCAAATCGATTTTTGTCGCCACGGCCCGCTCCATTTTATCGCTGGCGACCAACATTGAATGGTTTTCGATGTTGATCTCTACCGTATAATAGGGAGGTATTTTCTCTTTCAGGGCGGCATCACGATCTCCCGTGAGGCTCTGGATGGCATGAACGCGCCTGAGCTGGTAAGGCCACTGACGGGCCACGATGGCAGGGTCATTCTGCCGGTGATAAAGCCCGATTTTTTCTTTTTGCAGGACGGTATAGTTTGCCAACATCAAGGCCGCGAAAATTAGCATCCCGGTTTTTACCTTGGGGAATAAGGCTGTGACACGCACGAGCAGCATGACGATGAATGCTCCCATGACCATGTTCTGCGCGATGTAGTAACGCGCAGGCCATACGCTGTCGTAGCTTTCGTCACGCAAGATGAGCCATTGGCGGGAAAGGGCCGTGGCAGCCGCCATGCCAAACGCTGCGCCGAAAATAAGCAGCATCCCGGTGATGCGCGGTGTATTAAATGGCCGTTGTGTTTTCCATTCTCGATGAACGTAAGCGCCGATGAGGGCGAGGAAAATGGCAAGGAAGAACAGGGTGCGTCCATCAGTGAACCAGGTATAGAAGTTTAGAATCAGAGGGTAAAGAATCTGGCGGCAGAACACCACCTCGGTGAACCGCCCCATCAAATGCACTGAATTGGAATCGGTGTGCGAATAGGGGCTATTGTGTTGCGCACGTAAGATGGTGAAGACGGCAAAGATGACGGGAACATGATGCGGCAGAAGCAGATGCAGTCGCATTTTCAGGTCCAGTCTGGTGCGCCACCATCCGATGAATTCACGCAGACACATGGCACCGGTGAAGCACTCGGCGATTAATCCTGCCAGCGGTGAGGTCGCGATATGAAACATCACCAACAGCAGATAAATCACGAGTCGTCGCTTGGAACATATACGGTTCAACCACAGATCGTGATAGATGAACAGCGTCACCAGCGCGCTGAAGTAACCGAGGTTTGTGGCTTCGCCGAAGATGCGATTTTCATCATCAAGGTCGGGCATCAACAGCATCGCGCCGCAGATAAGGAGTGCGGGCCAGAAGCCCTGACTGCGACGCAGCACGACAAAAACGATGGCAAACATTAGCGCCGCATAAATGCAGGCGACATGATGCTGAATGGAGGCCGCGTGGTCGAGATTCGCCCCGTGCAGCAGGGCATTGATCCAGTCCGAACTTTGCAGCACGACGAGATTGCCCAGCACGCAGTAGTCAGGCCGGATGGTGGTGATGGACTTGAGAAAACCTAACTGCCACATCTGAGACAGCCACACGCCGCCTTCGGTGGTGTAACTTCCCCGGAACCAAGCTGGCTGGGCGCGCAGGAAAATCACGCCCCAGAACAGGGCAAAGACCAGAAACGGAATGAGATGACGCAGCAACCTTTGGCGGGGGATCATCAGGAGTAGTGTCTTGAAAATGATTTACAACTCCGGCCTGGTGACTGCGAGGCAGAGAAGCTCGATGACGCGGCTAAATTGCGTGCGCTCGCTTTGCACATAAGCTTGGAAATCGTTGATGGCCGAGTGCTGCCACACCGCCACCAGATCCAGGCTGGGAATGATGACGAGCGCCACCTTGCCCCAAAGCCCGCAAGCCACCACGGCGTCCACCGGTGAACCAGGCATGAGGCGGCGGCCATTCTTGTCGGGCGTGTTGAGCCACCAGTTGAAACTGTAGATGCCGGGGCCGATCCGGGTCTGATTCCTGTCCGCGCCCACGCTGGGCATGGAATCGAGGATTTGCGTCAAGTTGCCGGAACTTAACGGCATATCTGCCGGCACAGGACTGTGGAGCATCATTTGAATCGAGGCCGCTGGTAAAATCTGCTTCTCGCCCCACTTTCCGTTGCGCAATATCATCAATCCAAACCGGGCCATGTCCTGTGCGGAGAGGCTGATGATTCCGCGCGCATCTTTTTGATAATCATCCTGGACTGACAGCGCGCTTTCAAAACCCAGCGGACGGGAGAAGCGTTCATGAAACGCATTGGTCCCATCCGTGTTTAACACACCACGCGGCAACGTGTAGAGATACAGCGTCATGGCGTCGTCGTTGTAAGAAAAGGCCTCGCCGGGCTTCTCGGACAGTCCGTAGCCCGATGTCATGCTGGCAAGGTGCCGCCATGTGATGGCTGCGTCCTTGCCACCATTGAGTGCCTGGAGACTTGGTTCGGCTACAACAACGGGGTCATCCACGGACTTGATGCGTTTTTCTTTGATGGCGCACATAAGAAGCGCGCTGATGAGCGGTTTTGAAGCAGACCAAAGGGGGCTGCTTCGATAAGGCTTGCCCCAGCGGAACACGGAGTAGCCGTGGCGGGTGACGATGCCGCCGCCGCCGACCGCGCTGGCAAATTCTTCGATCTTGGGAGAGGACATGCCGACTGATTCGGGAGACTCATTTTGCCAGGACTCCTTGGGGAAGACATCTGGCAACCTTCTTGGTGGCGCGGATCGATGACAGGCCACGACTGCACTCACGATGGCGACCAGTGCCAGCATTGCGATCAATTGCCGGGCGTGGATGTAATTCCAGAAGGACAGGGCAATCCGGCGGCAATAGGAAAACACAATCTTGGTGAAGGTGGGCTTGTTCAACACTCGGGCGCAACGGCTGCATTTGCCGGGTAGAAAAGGCTAAACAGCGTGTGATGACTTAGATGCAATCAACTGGTTGTAAACCAATTTCATGAGTGCTCACGTTGTATATGTTGCGCTCCGAATCCTGTCGTAAAAGGGCGGATTGAACCTTCATTCAATGTTCTGAATTTGTTCGCGGATTTTCTCCAGCTCGGTTTTTGCCTGCACAACTGTCTGGGCCAGCGCGGCGTCATTGGCTTTGCTGCCCATGGTGTTGAACTCGCGGAAAAGTTCCTGGGAGAGAAAGTCCAGCGCACGGCCTGCCGGTTCCGCGCCCTTCATGTAAGTGTGGAACTGCTGGATGTGGCTCTCTGCGCGGGTGACTTCCTCACTGATATCACAGCGGTCGGCGAACAAGGCGATCTCTTTCACGAGGCGTTCATCATCGAGCGGCAGCGGCACTCCAGCATCGGCCAGTCTTTGGCGCAGGGCATCGCGATG
>JAYVQB010000464.1:0-4171 GCA_043757085.1 Verrucomicrobiota bacterium | reverse complement strand
TTCTCGGCATCGATCACGGCACTGTGCGCATCGGACTCGCGCTGAGTGATGAGTTAGGTATGATCGCCAATCCGCTGAAGACGCTTGATGCGAGTGAGTCGGTGGAAAATGAAATCGCGGAGATCGTGCAACAGAAGCGCGTGGGCGATGTCGTCATCGGATTGCCGCTACGCATGAGCGGGGAGCGTGGCAGCGCAGCGGAACGTGTGGATAAATTTGCGGATCGTCTTCGCAAAGTGCTGCCACATGATGTGGCGATTCATTTTGTCGATGAGCGTTTGTCCAGTCAGGCCGCAGAACGCAGCTTGGGGTTTGAGAATAAACGTATCACGCGCGAACAAA
The DNA here is from genome assembly GCA_043757085.1 of Verrucomicrobiota bacterium. Classification (GTDB taxonomy): domain Bacteria; phylum Verrucomicrobiota; class Verrucomicrobiia; order Verrucomicrobiales; family Verrucomicrobiaceae; genus VFKE01. The sequence continues at coordinate 3,829 of JAYVQB010000464.1, read as the reverse complement.
AAAAGCTCGTCGATCAGGTGGCAGCGGTGGCGATTCTGCAAGATTTCTTAAACACCCTTAACGGACCGGATGCTTGGTTATTGCCGGAGAATGCGCCATGAGCAGCCGCAAACAGAAGGTCCTTTTTACGTCGCAAAATACCTGACTTCGTCAATGAGAAGGAGCGCGAGTATGGCGAAGCCTACTCGCCATTCGTGGACTTGGAACGTGGCCATACTGAAGACCAAATTTTTGGCGAGTGGTCTGCCGACACACTCGCGCTCCATCTTTTTTAGGCGAAATATCCGGTGGATAAAAGCCACCAGAAAGTTTAAACTGCCCGTCATGATCACAAAACAGACTACTGCCAGCAAGCTTGCTGCATATTTGCATCATGAGATCTCTTTGGAGAATCTCGTGGAGTGGGCGGAGCAGGCCTTGCTGGATGGCGAATTCGCGGAGCATGATGCACAAGAGCTTTCGTCCATTCTCGCCCGCTTGGGAGCGGCGGATATGCGTGCCTTTGGTCTAACATGGGAAGATTGCGAAGACCTTCTTCACCAGCTCGGTTATTCGGCACACGTGGAAGTCGCTGCAGTGTGAGCCGCCGCCTAAAACTCACCATTGCCTATGACGGTCGCCCTTGGCGTGGCTGGCAATCGCAAGTCGGTCGCGTGACGGTGCAGGATCAACTGGAGTCGGTGCTGGCCCAACTCACGGGCACGAGGATTGTCGTGCATGGATCAGGCCGCACCGATGCGGGCGTTCATGCGCGTGGACAGGTGGCGCATATCACGGTGGAGGATATATCATGGAGCACTGAGTCGTGGCTGAGAGCCATGAATTCAAAACTGCCCGTGAGCATCCGCGTGCTGCATTGCGAAGAAGTGTCGCTTGATTTTCATGCACGCTTTGATGCCACGGGAAAGGTTTATGAATACCGTCTCTGGCTTCCGGCGGTGCTGTCTCCATTCGAGACCGGACTGTCCTGGCATCCGTGGGGCGGAGTCAATGTGGATAGGATTCGCGAAGGCGCGGCCATTCTTCAAGGTCGGCATAACTTTGCGCGACTGTCCGCGAATCGCGGGGATCAAACCGAGGCTGAACGGCGCGCCAAACCGGAGCAACTCATCCGCAATGTTTCTCGCATCGAGGTCTTTGAGGAGGGTGATAGTGTGCGCATCGAATGCGAAGGCGACGGGTTCATGTATCGCATGGTGCGGCTGATCGTCGGCAGTCTGGTGCGCGTGGCTCGCGGCAAGTCTGACATCAACTGGTTGCGCGACCTGGTGGAGAATCCCGATGGCGAAAAGTCCGCGTATTGCGCGCCGGCGGAGGGGCTATATCTACTGCGGGTGTTATATCCTCAGAACACTCCCAGTATCTGACGCAGCACGCAGAGCATGTCGCCGAGCTTGTTGGAGTAAGGCCGTTTCGGGGTGATGATCTGCCAGCCGCGCGTATTGCCAATGGCAGCGAGAGACGCATTGGGATGCACCAGCACGGCATGACCGGCAAACTCCAGCAGTGGCAAATCAGCGGCGCTGTCAGAGTAGCTCCATGATTCGCGCAAGGTCTCTTCACTGGCAGTGGCGATTTCGGGAATCGCGGCTTTCATTGCGGCGATTTTGGCTTCGTGTTTGTTGTTCACGCCGATGACGCGCGGCATCAACGGCATGACTTGGGGAACTTCAACGCGGGTGGCGATGCAATGATCAAAGCCCAGCACGCGAGCGATGTCTTGTGCATAGAAATCGGGGCTGGCGGTGTTCAACACTAGAATGCGCCCGGCTTGGCGATGTTCTTCGATGATCGCGAGCAGTTCGGGATACGCGGCGGCCTTTACCGTTTTCTCTGCGAACTCTTTTGCGTAGGCAGATAGAGTCTCGCGTTTCATACCCGCGAGATAATTCATGAACGCGCGCTTGGCGATGACGGTGGAGACGAGACGCAGCGCCTTCAGCATCGCGAGGGGCGCGAAGCTGAGATGCATCACCGTGCGCCAGCGCTCCCGCTTCAAAACGAAATTGCAGAACAACGCCTGCGTGTCAAATGGCAGCAGAGTGTGGTCGAGATCGAAGAAGGCGAAAGTGCGGCGCTCCATCGCCGTTACTTCAGTGTCGCCTCCGCAGATGGCAACAAGATGTCTTCTTCCAAAAAGGTAATTTGATCCACATAGATGCCAATGGCTCCTTCAGTGGTGGAGTCCAGATAGATCGACGGCTTATCCGGGCGCGGCATCCAAGCAAATTCAGGATGCGGCACCACGAATCGCTGCCCGCTGGAAACAGTAAGCGCAAAGGGACGAAATGGCCTCCGGTGCAGATGAGCGTAAATTTCTTCGCCTTTCATGACGCTACAAAAATGCAGGAAGCGCGTCGAGTCAAGTCGCTGGAACAGCTACGAGTTGTCACTCGTAGCTCGCTTGCGCGCCGCCCATTTCGCGCTTCTTGATCCAGCTCATCATGCTGCGGAGACGGGCGCCGGTCTTTTCGATCGGGTGTTTCTCGCCGGCCTTGAGGAGGGCGTTGTATTTCTTGTAGCCGCCTTCGTATTCTTTGACCCATTCCTTGGCGAACTTGCCGTTCTGAATTTCTTTGAGCGCTTTTTTCATGCGGACTTTGACGCCTTTGTCGATGATCTTCGGGCCAACGGAAACGTCGCCCCACTTGGCGGTTTCGGAGATGGAGAAACGCATTCCAGCGATGCCTGATTCGTTCATCAGATCGACGATGAGTTTCAATTCATGCAAGCACTCGAAGTAAGCCATTTCAGGCGAGTAACCAGCTTCGACGAGGGTTTCAAATCCGGCCTGAACGAGCGCGGTGCAACCGCCGCAGAGAACGGTCTGTTCGCCGAAGAGATCGGTTTCGGTTTCTTCCTTGAAGGAGGTTTCCAGCACGCCGGCACGGGTGCCGCCGATTCCCTTGGCCCAGGCGAGCGCGATCTTCTTCGCGTCCTTGCCGGGGTTTTGGTAGATCGCGATGAGGCTCGGCACGCCCTTGCCCTCGGTGTATTGACGGCGGACAATGTGGCCGGGTCCTTTCGGTGCTACGAGGATGACGTTCACATTCTTCTGCGGGACGATGGTCTTGTAGTGAATGGAGAAGCCGTGACTGAAAAGGATAGTCTTGCCCTTGGTGAGATGCGGCTCAATGTCTTTCTTAAATGCGGCGGGCTGCTTGGTGTCCGGCAGCGCGATGAAGATGACATCGGCTTTCTGCACGGCTTCAGCGGTGTCATAGACTTTGAAGCCGCGTTGCTCGGCAACAGCGCGGGACTTGGAGCCGGGGTAGAGGCCGATGATGACCTTGACGCCACTTTCTTTGAGGTTGAGCGCGTGGGCGTGGCCTTGAGAACCGAAGCCGATGACGGCACAAGTTTTACCTTTGAGGGGTTCGAGGCTGGCGTCTTTGTCAGTGTAGATTTTTGCAGGCATGGCAGTTGGTTTGGTTAAAAGGGGGCGCAGTGTGTGTCACGCAAGGCGAGGCGTCAATATGAAATCAAGTTGCGGGTTTCTTTGTGCTTGATTAAAGATGCTCACATGTTTTCCCACAGAAGCTTCCTTTCGCGTTCCGCCGGCGCGGGGATGGCACTAATGATGTGGGCCGGATGCATGACCCGCGCAGCGCACGGGGCCGACGATGATGAACATCTATCAACGAAGGTCAAACTTTCTCACGGCGGGGAAACATCGGTGTTTATTTACGAGCCTGATGAGCCGCGCGCGGTGATGGTTTTCGGCTCCGGTGATGGCGGATGGACGGAATGGGAAGGCATCGTCAGCGGATGGATGGCGTCGGCGGGGATATATGTGGTGGGCTGGGATTACAAGAACTACGCCACGGGA
>JAYVQB010000463.1:0-4182 GCA_043757085.1 Verrucomicrobiota bacterium | reverse complement strand
GTGCGCGCGGGCATGGTGGCTGACCCCGCCGATTATCGATGGAGCAGTTACGGCGCGGCGATGGGCGGAGACAAAGCGGCCCGCAAAGGATTGCAGGCCGTGGTGGAAACGGTGGATCATCAACTGGCGAAGCCGACCAAGGCGGCATCAAGCACCGAGCGTTGGCTGGCGCAGTATCGGGTGTGGATGTTCGGCAGTGCCGAGGAGATCAAAGACCCGCGCAGCGGACGTGTGTTACGCAAGGGACTCACGCCCGCGAAGATTGAAGCAGTGCTGAAGAACGGCGGCAAAGTGAAGCGTTGGGAAATGCTTCGCTGCCGCTTGCGTCACTTGAGCAAGGGTGGTGCCTTGGGCACTAAAACCTTTGTAGAGCAAATATTTCAATCTGAGCGTTGGCGATTCAGTCCGAAGCGACAGGAAGGAGCCAAGCCCTTGCGCGGTGGCGACTCGGTATGGTCCGGGCTGCGCACCCTGCGTGCACCGCGTTGGTCTGATACAAGGTGAGGCGGTAACCCATTGCAACGAACCTACCAATCTCGTCGTCGGCGTAGGCCCGCCGCGAGGGAAGCGGCCATCATCAAAATGGCGCTTCCAGGCTCCGGGACTGGCTGATGAGTCTGAAGATTGAAGCTGCCGGGCGTCGCGGAAAATGTTCCCGCGCCTTCCACATTATTGAGACCTCCAAAAATAGAGGCATTGGCATTGGTAACTTTCCAGTCGAGAGGGAAGCTGGTCTGGTCCGAAGGTGGTGGGAAGAGCCAGTCGTTGGCCACGTTGCCGTCACTCGCGTTGTTGGTGATCAAGGACCACTCAACACTGGGGTTATAGGTCTGGGTGTTGAAGGTCCAGAGGTATCCTTTCTCATTTTGAGAAAAAGTCCACGCGGTCAGCGGTGGTGATTTGCTCGACGTGCCGCTGACTGTCAGATTCGCGCTGGAGGACACGTAACCGAAAGCGGAATTCCAACCGCTGCTGGCTGGAGCCTCAGCATGATCAAATACTTTCCAATTAGCCGCCCACAGGTTCAAGTTGGTGGAGTCCGGGGTAAAAGTCGTCTGGAACGCGCCGATCTCGAATTTAAACGCATCATCAAGCGCGATGCCCTTGCTGTCGTAGAGACTGCTGAGAAGATTGCTCCCCCAGTTGATGGAGCGCGCAGACAGGGGCGCGACTCCCGATGCAAGCATGAAGATCAATGCCGTGCGCCAGATATCGATGCGGAAGGGCGCGAATGACATTTTATATTCAGGTGGCCCGTTCGACCGCGACGGGCGGTCACCGCGCAGACGACAGGCGTTTCCGTTTGATCAGCAAAGCTAGACCGGTGGCTAAAATCAGGATCGCACTTCCCGGTTCGGGCACAACAGCCAGTGTAAGTGTGGTGTTGGGCGATGGCTGGGTGGAAGTGCCGACGACGTTTTTGGCGATGTCTGAGAAATAAAATGCGGCGCCCAGATCGGTGCAAAGACAGCCGGGCGCATCCAGCGCTGGGAAAGCCCAAGCACCTCCAATATTGGGATTCGGCGACGAGGTGAAAGTTCCTGTATAAAGTCCCCATTGGGCCCCGACATTTGTTCTGCGATCGTTGAACACCCAGACGTAGGCGAGCTTGTTGGTGAAATCGAAGTTGGGCGGATTTACGCTTGGGCTATTGTCGATGTTGATGTAGTTCGGATGTGAATTCGCCACATGACTGGCGAGATCATCCGCCTTGTTAGTGATGCTGTATCCGGCGTTGTTGGAACTGTTGGCCTGCGCAGCCAGATAAGATGAATTTAAACCGGTGTCGGGAGTCCACTGCACCAAGCTGGCAGGAGGGGTAGGGGAACTGCCCGCCGCCATAGCTCGGTCGAAGACGTGCCAGTTGGCGGCCCAATCCGTGACATTCAAAGCTGTGGGAGTGAAGGTGTCGAATGTGCCGAGTTCAAACCAAAACGTGGAGTCGAGTTTTGTGGTCGTATTGGCAAGGTAATAATTGTCTCCGAAGCTGCCGCCCCATGTGATGAGGTCCGCTTTAATGGATCCGGCCCCTAAAATAAGGGTGGCTGTCAACGTAATAAGGCAGCGCTTTGTTTTCATTTCGATAGCGGGTTTAATTTGCGCTGAGCCGCCCACCAGCTGTTACAGATGTGATGATGGATGGCGGGGGAACAAGTCAAAATATACTCCGGGAATTATATTCAATATAGGGAATATGCAACGCTCTACAAGTTTTAATTCTTAAATTCTGATATTTTATATAACCAAAATAATTTCAAGGGTATTCTGGATTACGCTCGTGGGGTATGGGCCTCAAGGCGTCCATGGCAAGGGCATGATGTAGGTAGGATAGCCGTTTAGGGAACGGATCATCAAACTGCGGAACGTCTTGAACAGGGTCATGTTGTTCAGATTGCTCACTGGTGTGACGCCACGCGGTGCCCACTGGTTATAGATTCCATATTTAAGAAGGAAATTGGGGTTGTAACCCGTGCCCGCCGTCCCCGAGGCATCTGACTTCCAGATCTGGATGAGGTCAGCCAGCGCCGGATTGGGGCTACCGGTGAATCCGGCAGACAGCATGGCCTGGCTCGTGGGACTTTGATCCATGGGCCATCCGCTACCGATAAAGTTGTTGCCAGCCTTCAGTGGAGAGGCAAAGGCGTAGTCGCGCACCGCTCCCACGAACAACTGATCCACATTGGGATGGGCACTGCGGGCCGTGACAAACGTCCCTTCGGCTGGATCGTTTAAGCGACCGCCGGCGTCTGTCAGTGTCGCATCACCGTCGAGAACCCATTTGCGTGGAATGACCGGGGCGGTGGTATTTTCCACCAGATAGTAAATCTCGAAGGCTTGCGTGGCCTTGTTGAAGAACGTAAGCTTGTCGGCGGTGGTGGAGTCGATCGTCGCGTTGAACTTGGTCTTGTCGAACAGCTCGTCTAGGATCCAGTGGGTGTGGAGTTCGATGTGATCGCCTGCGGTCAAAGTTGGAGTTGGCGACAGGGTGTTACGCGGGCTGGAGTTCACCAGAGCCAGAGTGCTGGCCGTGGAGGCGTTGACATCCACTTCGAAGCGATGTCCGGCCTTAGTGCCGCTGGCCACTTCCACATAATAGGAGCGCCCGGTGGCTTGCATGGCAGTCTTGAGGTTACCGCTACCTGCGGCGGTGGTTACGGTAAGCACGCTTCCAGTGGCGGAGTCGATGTCTGCGCAGAAGAGGTCATTATCCAAAAATGGCATACTGAAAGTTTGGCAAACATTCTGGGTCGCGGTGCGGCGTGACCAGCCCCAGACTCCGGTGCGGGATGATGCGGAGGCATAGGTAACTTTCACCCGCATGAAGCCCTGGCCGGAAGTGAGACCAGTGAGCGCTTCCACATCCTGATAGATGGCCGTGATCGTGCCATCGCCATTGCTGACGGTCGAAGTTGGCGATGCTGCCAGACTACTCCAGCCTGCTCCGTTCGCGCCGCTGCTCGATAGACTAGCGATATACTCTAGGGTGAATGTGGTATTGGAGAGGCCGGACATTTCCCGAATTTTCGCGTCCATGCGATAACCAGCGGGCTTGGTGTTATCGGCGACTTTGACGAGCTGGAACGGCTCTCCATTGATAAAAAAAGTGGTGCCGGAATCAAGCCCGAAGGAAGTGGAGAGCAGATCGTTGTAACAACCGCCCTTAGGATTGGCCATAGGATCAGTGAAGGGCATGGTGACGGTCGCAGGGGGTGATTCCTTCCCGGCGGCATCGACTGATGCATAGTTAAACGTGCAGGTAATGGCACCATCATTGGGATCGAGCGTGAGCAGGGTGGAGTTATAACTCGCAATCGTCTGACCTGCGGTGACAGCAGTGCCATTGTAGTAAAGAACGCCATTGGATGGCAGCGTCTTGATGATGAAGGTAGTGACGGTAGAGTCCTCAGGGTCACTTCCGCTCAAGTTGGGAACCGTTACTTTGCTGGTGCCGCCGGGGTTGAATTGCGCGGCGGCGCTCGCATTGTTGGCGGTTGGTGGCTGCTCGATGCCGAAGTTGGCATTGGTCACGCTGGTGATGACCACATTGACGGCCAATGAACCATCGACGGTGCCGTCATTGCCTGCGCCTGCGCCGAGGTTTTCACCCGTGTTGACCCAAGTGCTTGGCAATGCTGCCGCCGGAGCTGGATTGCCCACGGTGCCTTGGGTTGTGCTGAGCAC
>JAYVQB010000462.1:0-4184 GCA_043757085.1 Verrucomicrobiota bacterium | reverse complement strand
GAAGGAGAAAGCTCCCGCCGCATCGCGGTGGTCGGCATTCCCGACGCTGACAAAGGCGAGGCACTGGTGCTGCTCACCACCCTGCCCGGCGGCTCTGTTCAGCAAGAGATTCTCGATCTCCGTTACAAACTTCTCGATCGCGGAATGACGCCGCTCTGGATTCCCAAGAAGATGATTCGAGTTCAGGAAATTCCCGTTCTTGCCAGCGGCAAACTCGACATCAAAGCGTGTGAAGTCATCGCGAAGACGGCGTGAATGCCGTGCTAGACTTAAAGCTCATTTTGAAGGAAAGAACCACGGATTCATTGATAAACTGATTTTTGTCCGATAACATCACAACTAATTTTTGCCTCGAAAGTTTTGATGAATAATTTTTCAAAGAACCAAAAAAGGTTTGAGGCTGAACAGCGGCGCAAGGAGCGCACGGATGCGAGGATTCAAAAAGAATTGGGACGTCTCCACAAAGATCAGGAAAAATTATCTGCAATTGAGCAGACACGTCTCGAAGTAAAGGCTCATGAAATCGAATTGAATCTGTTGCTCTCAGTTCACAAGGAATGCAGAGATGCAGTCGATTGGCTCGCGCTTGCATCTAAGCTTCCTCCACATAAGCCTTCGAGGCTCTCCCGCAATGAGCTGGCGGCCTTGCTCAATAATGTAGTTACAAGTAATGAGGTATTGACTGAAGCAAATATGCTCGATATGCGGGAGCACGCGATCGCTTTAGATATCCATCAGAAAAAACTTGAGCAATGGGAGAAGTTTCGGTCACTTGCTCAAAAAATACTTACTGGCGATACCAGCATTTATTCTGAGGCGATCACGGAATTTTGTGAGCTTGAAGGGATAGCAAATATCGGTTCTGAAATCAACATGACCATTCATGGGACCAAGCTCATAGTGTGTGTGCTCAACGTAAATGGAGTGGACATCATCCCATCCGAAGTGAAGTCCCTGACTGCCGCTGGCAAACTTTCAATTAAAGGAATGCCGAAAGGGAAATTTCACGAAATCTATCAGGATTATGTCTGCGGTAGTGTGCTTCGTGTCGCGCGTGAAATGCTTGCGGTGCTTCCAGTCGAAACTGTGATTGTTACAGCTACTGTCAACAGGGTCAGATCAGGCACCGGAATCGAGATTGAATGCCCTGTTCTTTCGATAGCAGCCCCTCGATTACTTATGGAGAGCTTGGCTTTTGAAAATCTCGATCCATCTGACGCGCTAGATAATTTTCTTCATCGAGGTGATGTAAAAGCATCTCGCAAGTCAGGCGAATTCTTGCCAATTGTTCCTCTTGTGCCCTCAGACTTGCATTCTGCGCACTACGATAGCAGAAAATTGGCCGACTTATCCTCCATTATACAAGACTTGCGCCGGGAGATAGGAGCCATCATGGCGAAGATGAAGCCTGAATCCTCAGAACAACAAAAATAGGAAAGACCAGTCAAATGACATTATTCATTATTATCGCGTTTCTAATTTTGGGTGGTCTGCTGGGCGCATTTTTTCACTTAAAGCAACGTGCTGAAAGTGCCGCGATTTCCTCGAAATTGCGAGCAGACGAAGCAGTAAGACAGCGCGATGAGGAAGTGGCACGAGTGCATGCAGAATTACAAAATGCTATTGCCAAAACACGAGCGATCTATGAGCAAAAGCTTCAGGATTTAGATGCAGAGGCAAACCGCATTCAAGAACATTATGACTTGGAATCACGCAAAGTATTTGAAGCGGCTAATGAGCGGATTGCTCAAATAACGACAGAACTTGAACCGCTGCGTGCGTATGCGGAGCTTAGAGACGCTGAGGCCACAGTAAGGCAGTCGATCTCTGTCGCAATGGCAGAGGCAACAGTATTGAAAATAGAGGCGCAAGAGCTGCTGGAAAAAAGCAGAGAAACTGCTTCTGCTGAGAGAAGGCAAGCACAGCAGCGAGCGAAAGAAATTCGTGAACAGGCAGAAGCACTTCTTGCTCAAGCAACACGTGATGCTGGGCGCATTTTTGAAGATGCAGAAAAGCGCGCCGAAAAAATCGGCGCTGATGCTTATATTGCCCTGCGGGACAAAAATACTCTCGAACAGGCAGTGAAGGCCCTCTGGAATGTTACCGAAGGATATGGAGACAGATATGTCATTCCTACTCACAGCTTGTTGGATGACCTTGCAGTTGATTTTGGCTACACGCAGGCAGGTCAATCACTTCGTGCATCACGGGATCAATCTCGTCGAATGGTCGAGCAGAAGCAGGCGGCTTCAAATAATTATGAGGAGGTTGATAGAAGAGAACGGGCAAATCGTTTTGTGGTTGATGCATTCAACGGCCGTGTTGACGCCATTCTCTCACGCGTAAAGCATGACAATTGTGGAACTCTTGAGCAAGAGATTAGGGATGCATACAGCATTGTTAACCTGAATGGATTAACTTTTAGAGACGCCCATATCCTTCCGGCATATCTTGACGCTCGCTTGTCGGAATTGAGGTGGGCTTGTGTTGTGCAAGAACTGGCCCGAAAACAACGCGAAGAGCAGCGCTACCTTAAGGACAGACTACGCGACGAGCAGAAGGCCGAGGAAGAGCGTCGCCAGAAGCAGCGTGAGGCCGCAAAAGAAAAGGAAGAGGCTGCAAAAGTGGAGGGTCTCAAAAAGGTGGCACTTGAACAAGCGGAGAGAAATCTTGCTAACGCACATGCTGAAGACAAGGCTCTTTTGGAACGACAGGTGCAGATGCTGCGTGATGAAGTGGCTGATGCAAATCGAAAGGTCATTGAAGCAACTACTCGGGAACTTACAATCGCCCAGCAAACAAAAAAAGGACATGTCTACATCATTTCCAATGTAGGTTCATTTGGAAAAGGTATATATAAAATCGGCCTTACAAGACGTGATACGCAGGTTCGCGTCGATGAACTTGGTGGCGCAAGTGTCCCATTTGAATTTGATATCCACGGAATAATTGAAACTGAGAATGCCCCTGCGCTTGAGCACACTCTGCATAAGCAATTCATGGCAATGCAGGTGAACAAGACAAATCCTCGCAAAGAATTCTTCAGGGTTGATCTAAAGGATATTCGCTCTGAGGTCGATAAATTAAAGGAGGGGGAGGACTTTACAATTAAGGCATGGACGGAAATGGCGCTTGCTACGGAATACAAGGATAGCTTGGATATTGAAAATAACCCTGTGAAAATGGAGAAGTGGCTTGCCCAGCAGAAAGCAGTATCAGCCCGCCAAATTAAAATGGATCAGTCGCAATTGCTTGTTTCAGCGGAATCATCTATTAACGACGATGAGTAAGCTCGAATTATGCAAAGTCCTTAGCATAGCGACTGGTAAATTGTAAGAAAAACTCGATGCCCGACAAGTTGCCCCGGGTTGCGCACCCCTCGCTCGGCTTGACATGAATTGTGACATGCGAAACAGATGTCTATGCAAAAGATGCAAATCCTTTTTCCCGATCCTCTCATGGAGCGCCTGAGGAACGTTGCGGCACAGATCGACCTCCCGGTGAGCGAGATTGTGCGTCGTGCGACGGAACAATGGTTAGACCGGATTCCTGAAGCCCTCGGCCCAAGTTTGAAGGTGCCAACCTTGGATGCTGGCAGATGTCTGGTATCTGCCAAGGATATGCGGGACGCTTTTTATGAATAGTCTCGATAGCAACATCTTGATCTACGCCATCAACTCTGGCTGCGAGAAGCACGGTTCTGCCAAGCGGGTTTTTGATACAAAATTGACGAGATAATCTGAGCTTTCCCCTGGAATGGCGGAGCCAGTTCAGCCTGTAGCGAGGGGTTGAGCATCGCGATACCCCTCGTTAAGGTTTTCCCCTCAATCGCATCGCGGAGCGATGCCAGCACTCAGAGGCTGGCATCGCTCCGCGATGCTGAGAGAGTTCTTGGCCTGTTCACGAGGGGTGTCGCGTTGCTCAACCCCTCGCTACACGCTTAGTATCGCTCCGCGATGAATTGCCAGCACTCCACTTCAAACCAACAGAACTTCGTCGGATTATACTGTGACTATCTGGACAAGTTGGAATTATCAAATCCTACTTCGTCCGCAAAATCAACCGCAGCGCATCCATCCGCAATCTTGCGGAACTGATCGCGGTTTGCAGTTCGGCCTTCTGCTTTCTCAAGCCTTCGATTTCATCGGGGCGCACGTGATCGTTGATCTCGCGCAGGTCTTCCA
>JAYVQB010000461.1:0-16616 GCA_043757085.1 Verrucomicrobiota bacterium | reverse complement strand
TGGTCATGAGGATGGGGCGCAAGCGTGCGCGATTGGCTTGCAGAATGGCTTCGTCACGTTCCATGCCGCGACCTCGAAGCGTGTTGGTGTAATCAACTTGCAAGATGCCGTTTTTCTTCACCATGCCGAAGAGCATGAAGAGGCCGAAGATCGCGTAGATGTTCAGTGGCTCATTCAGCGCGATCATGGTGACGAGCGCGAAGGGTAGGGAGAGCGGCACGGCGAGCAGGATGGCGACGGGATGCAGGAAGTTCTCGAATTGCGCGGCAAGGATCATATACATGAAGATCATGGCGAGGCCGAAGGCGACCAGAAAGTTCTGGCCGGTCTCTTGCAAGGTCTTGGCGCGTCCGGTGAAGATGACTTCGTAACCGGCAGGCATATTCAACTCCTTGGTGATTGCTTCCACATCTTTGATGGCTTCGCCAAGAGCCTTGCCGTTGATGATGTTGCCCACAATGGTGATCTTGCGCTGGCGCTGGAAGCGGTCAATCTGGTTGGGGCCGCGATCTTCACGGAACTTCACGAGATTGGAAAGCTGCACGAGTCCGCCGTTGTCGCCGGGGAGGCGGAGGGTGATGTTCTCCAGCGCTTCCTGCGTGTTACGGGCATCGGGCTTGGCGCGCAGCCAGACATCATAGAGGTCGTCGTTTTCGCGGAAGTTGCCTGCGACTTCGCCGCCGACCATGGTGCGCATGGTCTGGGCAATGTCTTGAATTTGGAGTCCGAACTGGCTGGCTTTCTCGCGATCAATCTCGACGCGCAGTTCCGGTTTGCGATTGCTCATCATGGTATCCACATCGGCAAGTCCAGGTGTTGCGTTGAGTCGGGCGACGAATTGATCGGCATATTGGGCGAGCTTGGCAAGGTCAGGCCCCACCAGATTGAACTGCAGATCGGAGTTTCTTCCGCCGCTGCTGATGGCGGAGATGAGCTGCACGCTGCTGCGCAAATCAGGATACTGCGCGAGGATTTTACGCGCCATGCCCATCGCTTGAAACTGCGACCACTTGCGGGTCTTGCCAGTGACCGTGCTCCACCATCCGCCAAGTTCTGGCAGGCGGCAGTAGAGATTCACGATGGTGACATCGCCCTCGCCTTTGCCGACGCGGCCCCCGGTGTTGCCAATGGTGGTGAGCGTGTCCGTGATGACTTGTTGGCCGTCAATGCGCATGGCGCGAAGCTTTTGCTCTAGCTCGGCGCATATCTGCGCGCTCCGCTCCAGATCGGAGCCTTCTGGCGTCTGCAGTGAGATTTCAAATTCGCTGGAATCATCCTGCGGGATGAAGGTGAATTTGGTCATTTTTCCAAGCTGATATATCGTGGCGAAGCACAGCCCGGATGCCAGCACGATGACCCAGCGGTGTCGCAAGCTCCAGTCGAGCACGCCGATGTAGCGGTTGGCGAGCCACTTCATCAACCAGCCGCCGTGAGCTTTTTTCTCCCGCTCTTTTTCATTGGTCGAATGCTTGAGGAATCGTGAGGCCAGCATCGGCGTCAGCGTGAATGAGACGAAGAGCGAAACCATGATGGCAAAGGCCACCGTGACGCCGTAGCTGGAGAAGAACATGCCGATGCGCCCCTTCATGAAGGCGAGCGGCAGGAAGATGACGACGAGCGAAAGGGTGGTGGCCATCACCGCGAGTGCGATTTCCTGCGTGGCGAAGCTCGCGGCTTTTTTGCCGTCCCAGCCTTTCTCTTCCATCGTGCGATGAATATTTTCCAGCACGACAATGGCGTCATCAATGACGATGCCCACCGCGAAGACGAGGCCGAGCATGGTGAAATTGTTTAGAGTGTAACCCATCACGCGCATGAGCACGAAAGTGGAGATAATGGACGCGGGAATCGCGATGGAGGCGATGACCGTGCCGCGCCAGTCGTGCATGAAAAGGAAGGTGGTCAGCGCCACGAGGATCGCGCCGAGAATCAGGTGGAAATTCACTTCCTCCAGCGAGCGCTTGATGAAGGTGGACTGGTCGCGCACGACTTCCATCTTGAAGTCAGGCGGCACGGTGGCCTTCAATTCCACCAGCCTCTTTTTCACGCCATCAATGACCTTTACTGTGTTGCTGCCAGACTGCTTGCGCACGATGAGCGTCACGCAGTTCAGGTCGTTCGCCTTCGCCAGCGTGCGCGGTTCCTCGATGCCGTCCTCGACATGCGCGACATCCTTGAGATAAACCGGCTGGCCCGCGACATTGGCGATGATGATCTCGTTGAAGTCCTTCACTGACTTCATGCGGCCCAGCGTGCGCAAAACCAGCTCCCGCGGTTTCTGGTTCACGCGCCCGCCCGGCACTTCTAGATTCTGCCGGAGGAGAGCCTTGCGCAGGTCGTCAATGGAGAGGTTGTAGCCACGCAGCTTTTCATAATCCACGGCCACTTGCACCGCGCGGGTGCGGGTGCCGGCCATGTTGATCGCGCCGACATCCGCAACGGTTTCCAAGTTCTGCTTGATGAACTTGTCTGCGATGTAGGTGATCTCCTTCAGGTCGCGCGGTGCGCTTACGCTGATGGACATGACTGGCTGGGCATCCAGATCGAACTTGTCGATGATGGGTGCGTCCGTGCCGGTGGGCAGTTTGGAGAGGATGGTGTTTACCTTGTCCCGCACATCCTGAGCGGCGATGTCGCGATTGCGCTCGAGCTGGAATTGCACGGTAATGCTGGACACACCCTCAAGGGTGACGCTGCTGAGTTCGTCAATGCCTTGCACGGTATTGATGATTTCTTCCAACGGCTTAGTCACGCTCGTTTCCATCTCTTCCGGGGCTGCACCGCGCAGTGTGGTGGTGACTGTGATGATGGGCAATTCGACGTTCGGGAACTGATCCACGCCGATGTCCTTGAATGAGAACCAGCCGAGCACGACGAGGAACAGATTCATCATCGTCGCGAAGACGGGCCGCCTGATGCAGAGGTCGGCGAGGCTGATTCCGCGTGCGGTATTTTCTGGTTGTGGCGAGATCATGGTTTTGAATTCTTCTCCTCAGCGCCCGTCTGGATGGTGACAGGCGCGCCATCAATGAGCCGGCTCTGGCCGTTCACCACGACAGACTCGCCATCTTTCAATCCTTCGAGAATCTCCTGCAAGCCATCGCGCGCCCTTCCGGTGCGGACTATCCGGCCATGCGCCACTCCGTTTTCGACCACAAAAACCTTGGTCACGCCCGCGTAGCTGATGACAGAATCCTGCGGCACAACAGAGGTCGGCACACCGCGCTCCAGAACGAGTTCACCCCGCGCAAAGGTGCTGGCCTTCAGCCTCAATTCTGGATTCTGCACCAGTGCACCCACATTGAAAGCGCGCGTGGCAGTGTTCACCTGCGGACTGATCAGATAGACGCTGCCGGTGAAAACTTCGCCGAGATAGTTGTCCACGCCGAAGGTGATGGTAAGTTCTTTCTTCACGAATGAAGCGTGTTTTTCCGGCACTTCGAAAATGAATTTTAACACCCTGTCATTGACCGCACTGAACATGGGTGTGCCGATTTTTACATAGTCACCTTGTGTCGCGATGCGCTGGGAGATGGCGCCATCAAAAGGCGCCTTGATGGTGGAACGCGCAATTTTGAGTTCCGCCATGCTGAGGGATGCGCCCACCGCTTTGACTTCAGCTTCCCATTGGGCGAACTGCGCCGTAGCCGAATCAAGATCACTCGCGGCGACAGCACCCGTTTTCTCAAGTCCTTTTGAGCGGCTGAGATTCTGCCGCGCATTGGTCAGGTTGGCCTCGGCTCTTGCAAGATTGGCCTGTTCACGCTGGAGGTCGGCCTTGTAGGTGGAGCTGTCGATCACGGCTAATGTCTGTCCAGCATTCACGCGATCGCCGAACTCCACCTTGGTTTGTTGAACCAGTCCATCAACCTCCGCTGCAATCGTGGCGCTGTCTTTCGGATACAGGGTGCCCACGATGGAAACGCTGCGATCCCAGGACGCTGTGCCCACGGGCGTGATCTTGACGCTAATCGCTTCCCGTTTCGGCGGCTTAGCGGCTGGGGGTGGATTGTCATGACAGGCACCCAATGTTATGGCGCACAGACATGGAATCAGAAAATGGCGGTTTAATCTCATAAGTGTGAAAATCAGTTGGCAGCACCTTCAAGAAAGAGTGTCACGATGCGTGTTGCTCGTGTCGGAGTGAGTGCGCCCTCGGCCCGGAATAGCCAGCTGCGTATCTGATGGGTGACGGCTCCGAAAAACCCCTGGGTGAGCTCATCGGCATTGTAACGCTGCATGAGGATTTTTTCTTTGCGCCCCTTCACGATGATTTGCCTGACCAGATTAAAAACACGGTGACGCCGCTCGGGATTGACGGCGCTCGAAGGGATTTCCCCAGAGGCTGCAAACGCGGTGGAGAAGACCAGTCGCATGAGATGTTGGTGGGAAGTGGTGAACTTGAAGAGAGCCGTTGCGATGCCTGAAAGCTGATTCTTGCAGGCGTCCGCATCCCGAATGGTTGCGCGCATCGCGTCATGAACGCCATCATACGCAGAATCAAGAATCTCACGGAAGAGCCCCTCCTTGCTACCGAAATAGTAATAGAGAGTCGGCTTGGACAGCCCGCTCACATGCAGGATGTCATTCACTGATGTTCCGGCGTAGCCCTTGCTGGCGAAGGCTTCAATGGCTGCCTCCATAACAGTTTCGCGGGTTGGCTTTCTGGTTACCGGCATATTATACCGAACGGTAGGTATTTTTTAATTTGAGTCAAGCGGCCTAATTGTTAAAAATGAGGACACGCATACTTCGGGCAACTGTCTTGCAAATACCGTGCCGCCATCTAGCGTTTGGAAATGAGGAAACCAAAGGTAACATTGATGGCGGCTGCGCTCAGCCTTGCCTTGCCATGGTTATTTTTCTCCTGCGCCATTCAGCCTCACGCGGTGATGAATGCGGTTTCACCCGCCACGATGAAGCTCCTTAATCAAAAGTCGCAAAAGCTCGATGAACTCGGGATTCATCAAGAGGGCGAAAAGCTGGTATGCCGTGCGAACTGGTCTGCTGAAGGACCGGTTACTGTTTCCTTGCTCTGGAAGCACAGCCTGCCCCACGTGACAGCCTTGGTGAATGGACATCCTGTGCATCTCATCGTGGATACTGGAAGTCAGGGCTGTGTGCTGGAGGCTGAAACGGCTGTGCGCTGTGGCGTGACCACAGTCCGCGCTTCCGAGCACAATTTCACGCTCTCCGGCATCTCCGGCGCGGAGTCCGCTCTCTTGGGGGTTCCGGACAATGTCGAAATCGGCGACTGGAAATGGAACCGTCTTCCCTGCCTCGTCCGCACCGGAAAAAGTGAAATGGTCGGACCATGGCCGCTCGACCGGCAGGCCTTTGCCATCAACATTCTCGGCATGGATGTCATGCGCCAGATGTGCTCGTATCTCACTTTAGATTATCCGCGTGGCCGAGTTATTTTCGGTCTCAAAGAAGAATTCAAACCCGGCACCAGCTTGAAGACTTGGAGCACACCCCTGGAGTTTCGCGAAGGACTCCCTCATGTGAAAATCAGCGACGGCAATACGGATTGGTGGGCCTTGGTGGACACGGGAGCATCCACTTTGGCAGAGATGAATGCGGAGTTGGCTGCCAAGAACGGCTTCCAGAAAAATGCCTCGAGATCCAACACCGCGAGAATCGGCGTGGGCGCGCCCGGCATGGCTGCGGATCAAACACTGCGTCAAGTGCGCGTTCCAGAATTGAAAAAGCTTGGCCCACGTCTGTTGAATGTGGACATGCTCATCGTGCCAGACCGTTCCAAGATTGGGGCCATCTTGCGTCCGTTCCGAGTGACGTTTGATTTCAAACGCTCGCTACTCTGGTTAGAGGACCCTCGTTAAGTTGCAACACGGTGAATCTGGACGGCCCCTCTCAGTTCGAAAATCTCGTGAACGGAACCGCGCCGGTTCTGGCTCTGGCTCCTATGCAGGAAGTCACTGACCTTCCGTTCTGGCGTTTGATGGCCGACTATGGCGGCGCGGACATTTATTATACCGAGTATTTTCGCGTTCATGCCGACTCCAAGCTTGATCGCGACATTTTGAAATCCATCACGGACAACCCAACCGGACGCCCGGTGGTAGCGCAGATGATCGGGAACGATATCCCATCGCTGGTGCGAACGGCGCGTGAATTGCAGCAGCATCAGGTGGCTGCCGTTGATCTCAATCTCGGATGCCCTGCGCCCATCGTCTATCGCAAATGCGCGGGCGGGGGATTGCTTCGCGAACCTCAGCGCATTGATGCCATTCTCGGCGCGTTGCGCGATGCGGTGCAGGTGAAGTTCACGGTGAAGACGCGAATTGGATTCGACGATCCGGCGGTGTTTGATGAACTGCTGTCTATCTTTGCCAGGCATTCGCTCGACCTGCTGACCGTGCATGGGCGCACCGTTGCCGAGATGTATCGCAGCGCGGTTCACTATGATTTCATCGCTCGCGCCGTGTCGGCGATGCCGTGTCCCGTGATCGCCAACGGCAATGTGTCGTCCGCCCGGAAAGCCGAAGAAGTTCTCGCCCTCACCGGCGCGCGCGGCCTGATGATTGGCCGGGGCGCGATTCGCAATCCGTGGCTCTTTTCGCAAATCCGTCAGCATCTCAGCGGCGCGGCGATCTTCCAACCCTGCGGTCAAGATGTTCTGGCGTATGTCAATGCGCTCTATGAAGCCGTCTCTCATCCCGATGCGCCCGAACTGATCCAAGTGCAGAAAATGAAACGCTACCTGAATTTCATCGGACTCGGCGTCGAGCCGTCGGGAGGATTTCTTCACGACATCCGGCGCGTCACCACCAAGGGGGAATTCTTTCGCGTGTGCCGGACTTTCCTCGATCATCGTGACCCGATGCCGCTGGAGCCATTTCCCGTGGAGTTGAAAGAGAGGGATGTGATGGCGGGGAGCAATTTGTGAGATAAGGCAAAAACTTTTCAATTCCCAAGCCGCAAAGATGCGCCCATAATCGCACTTCATTCCAACCAACCCTGACCGCATTATGAGCAACACCACGTCTTCCCCACATGGTAAAAAACTTTTTGTCATGATGATTCTCGAATTCTTCATCTGGGGAGCATGGCTTCCATTGATCTGGGGATACATGGGGGCCGATGGTTTGAAATTTACTTCAATGCAGATCACATGGGTGGGCAGCGCCTTTGCGATTGCATCCGTCGTGGGAATCTTTTTCAGCAACCAGTTCGCAGATCGGAATTTCGCCGCAGAGAAGTTCATGGCGGCAAGTCACCTGATCGGAGGCCTGTTGATTCTCGGCATGTATTTTGTAAAGGATTTCGCTTCTTTCTTTGCGCTGATGCTGGTGCATTCGCTGGTTTATGTTCCGACGATTTCAGTCTCAAATTCCATCGCATTCACGCATTTGAAAAACGCGCAGAAGGAATTTGGGCTGGTTCGTATGGGTGGAACCATTGGCTGGATTCTCGCCGCATGGCCGCTCTACTTTGTGTTGCAGGGAAAGACGGGTGCGGACGCAGTGGCGGCAAGCCGAAATATCTTTCTCGTTTCTGGCGTGGCCTCACTCCTTCTTGCCGTGTTCAGCCTGTCTTTGCCCCCCACGCCGCCAAAACCAGCCGGCGTGGGCGATGGACGCTTTGCCTGGCTGAGGGCGGCCAAATTTTTGAGCAAACCGTTCTTGCTGGTGCTGTTTATCGTGACCTTCATTGACGCGACGATTCACAATGGCTACTTCCTCATGGCCGGAGGTTTTCTCGGCAGCAAGGTGGTCGGCATCAAGCCGGAATGGATCATGCCGGTGATGAGCATCGGCCAGATCGCCGAAATTCTGACGATGGCATTTCTCGGCATGGTTCTGGCCAAGCTCGGTTGGAAGACCACCATGATTCTGGGCATTCTGGGCCACGCCGCCAGGTTCGGAGTGTTTGCGTTAATGCCCAGCAGCCAGACCACGATCATTGCCGTGCAAGTTCTTCATGGCATCTGCTACGCGTTCTTCTTCGCCACCCTTTACATTTTCATCGACGCGGCATTTCCGAAAGATGTCCGGGCCAGTGCCCAAGGGCTGTTCAATCTCCTAGTGCTCGGCCTCGGCGATCTTGCGGCGAAGTGGTTATTCATCCCGCTGCAAGGCAAGTTAACCGCTGCTGACGGTAGCGTTGATTATAAGTCACTTTTTCTCTGGCCTACTGGACTCGCTTTCGCAGCCGCAGTCTTTTTGCTTGTCACATTTTGGCCACCTCGTCAGTTGGATCCCCCTGCAGATGCGGGGCATTGAGATGCGCAAAAAAACGATGAAGCACGAACGCCGAACTGGTTGGCTTCGCCCCGGTCAATGTCTTCGAATCGAAATAGCCGTGCTACTTCTGGCGCCCAGTTTCCGTCACCCGAGGAGATCGCCATGTATGAGGATATCAAACACTGAGCCTTCTCCCGCGCCCCTGGCTAAAGGTCGCAAACCATGCACGCGTGTTTCAGCGCGAGCACAGGATCATTCCATGTCGGGATAAACTCCTGGGCGATGAAATCGTTGTAACCGGTCTCAATGATCGCATTGACGACGGCGGGATAGTTGACCTCCTGGTTCTCGTCAAGCTCGCAGCGGCCTGGATTGCCTGCGGTGTGATAATGGCCGATGAGGTCCTTGTGGGTGCGGATGCGGCGGATCACGTCACCGTTCATGATCTGCACATGGTAGATGTCGAACAGCAGCTTGAAGTTCGGCGACCCGATTTGCTTGATAAGATCAATACAAAACTCCACGTCATCGCCGAAGTAGCCGGGGTGTCCCATCATCGGCTTGCTGCTGTCTCGGGAGTTCAGGTGTTCCAAGCAGAGCGTGATGCCTTTCTTTTCGGCGAGCGGAAGCACTTGTTGCCACACTTCGAGGCAACCCTTGACCGCCTTGTCATGGTCCATGCCATCAAATTTCATGCCGGTAAAAGTAATCACTTTTTTGCTGCCAATGTCGGCAGCGAGGTTGATGGCGCTCGTGAGTTTGGTGATGACCTCGTCGCGAAACTTCGGATTGCACGGTCCATTCGAGAACCCATGGGAGCCGAC
Organism: Verrucomicrobiota bacterium; assembly: GCA_043757085.1. Taxonomy (GTDB): domain Bacteria; phylum Verrucomicrobiota; class Verrucomicrobiia; order Verrucomicrobiales; family Verrucomicrobiaceae; genus VFKE01. The sequence continues at coordinate 7,585 of JAYVQB010000461.1, read as the reverse complement.
CAGTGAAATCTTCAAGCCCAAATCCATCACCCCCTTGAAAGCGGCAGTTTCAATTCCCTCCATTCCGACAAGACCGATGGACTGGCAATGTTTCGCCAACGTCATGGTGTCCATCCGGTCCTTGAAGCACCAGCCCATGATCGTCTGTTTCAAATGATGATTCTTGATCTTGTAGTCCTGATCGGCTGCCGATTTCTCGATGGTCAAGGCGGTAGCTTTGGAAGCTGCGATACCAAGCGCGGCACCCGATAGCGCTGCGGTGGATCTGAAGAAAGTGCGACGATGCATGATAGCGAATACTGTTACAATTTGCGCCGTCCTGCATTTCAAATCTGGATGTGCCGCGAAATAGTTCGCGACATGAGGGCTGGCGCCATCTCAATCGAACCGGATGCTCCGGTCAATGAACACCCGGTGCCATAGCTCCAGCACGACGAGGCTGACGACTTGTTTGCAATAGACGAACTCACGGGTGGTGCGCATGTTTTCCAGCAGGCGATTGACCTTCTTGGGATCGAAGTAGCCACGCTTCTTCACGGCGTCTTCATTGAGCGTATCGGCCACAAGCTTCTTAAACTGCGGCTTGTCGAGGAAGTATTCGACCGGGAGATAGAAGGGGATTTTTGTGCGGCGCGCGATGTGCGGTGGGAAGACTTTGTCGGCGAGCTGGCGCTCGATGAACTTGTCAGTCTTGCCGTTGATCTTGAGATGCGCAGGCATGGTGAAGGCGAGTTCGATCAGTCGGTGATCGAGGAAGGGTAGGCGATACTCCAAGCTGTGCGCCATGGTGTTTTTGTCCTGCCGGATCAAGGCCCAGTCTTGCAACCACTCATCGTAATGCAGCTTGAGCAAGCGATCGAGGAAGGGGCCGTTCTTGTCTTTCTCCTTCTCGTTGGCCATCCATGATTCCGTCGCGAGGTTCTTGAAGTTCTCGCTGTAAGTGTCGCGTCGCTCGTCCTGACTCCAGAGGGTGCGCAGGGCATTGAAGTTGTGATTGAGATCGCGCTTGGTGTAATTCCGCAGGAAGTCCACGATGCGTTTCTTCCCTTGGCTGCCGAGATCGGCGGGGAAGACGAACGCCTTGTTCAGGATGGCGTGCGGGATCATTTGGAAAGCGAGCGCACCGAGGCCGGTGATACCGGGAAACTTCCGCCGCATTTTTTCCACCTTGGTGATGACGCCCTGAAACGAATAGCCCGCAAAGGCTTCGTCCGCGCCTTCACCGCCGAGCACAACCTTGAGGTCTTTGCTCGCACCCTGCGCGAGCTTGTAGAAAGCGATGAGCAAGGCATCGCCAACGGGACGGTCCATGTGCCAGATGATCTTCGGCAACAGATCGAAGTCCTCTGGCTGGCAGATGATTTCGTGATGCTTGGTGCCGAGAAACTTCGCGGTCTCACGAGCAGCGGGTGTTTCATCCACGGGCGAGTTAAAGCCCACGGAGTAAGTGTTGATGTTGGACGAGAACTTGGTCATCGCCGCCACGGTGAGCGAGGAATCCACGCCCGCGCTGAGATACGCGCCCACGGGCACATCGCTTCTCATGCAAAGTTTCACGCAGTCATACCAGAGCGATTCCAGCGCCTCGAAATATTCGCCATCACTTTTGTAAGTCGCGGTGCGGGCGTCGAGCAAGGGCACTTCCCAGTAGCGATGAATGCTCAGGGAGTTGTCGCTCAGTTTGTAGCGGAGGAAGTGACTGGTGGGCAGCGTGTAAATGTTTTTGAACATCGTCTCCGGCTCCGGCACGTTGCGCAGCGTGAGATAGGGATCAATCGCCGCGTGGTTCGGCTCAGCCGTGACATGCTGGCTTTGCAACAGCGACTTAACCTCACTGCCAAAAAGAAACTTGCCGTTCCGATGATGATAATAAAGCGGCTTCTGTCCGCAGCGGTCGCGCGCGATATAGAACTCACGCTTCCGCGAATCGTAAAGACAGAACGCGAACATGCCGTTCATGCGCTGGAGCAAGCCCTCGATGCCCCATTGTTCAAAGCCATGCACGAGACATTCGGTGTCGCTGTGCGTGGTGAAAACATGTCCCGCCTTCTCCATCTCCTCGCGCAGCTCCACGTAGTTGTAAGTCTCGCCGTTGTAGCAAATCGCCAACGAACGGTCTTCGTTGAACACCGGCTGCCAGCCGCCTTCGAGATCAATAATGGAAAGCCGACGCATCCCCATGCTGAAAGGCGAGCCGTCCGGAGCGAGATAGGCACCCTCGCCGTCAGGGCCGCGATGGGCAATCACGCGCCCCATCCGGTCGAGAAGACCGTCTTCTTTGAAACCTGCAAATCCGTAAATGCCGCACATGAGAAATTGAAAGGCGGAAGGATGAAGGATGAGCGATGAAAATCAACCCTAAGCATTCAAGTATAACGATTTTGGAAATCGTTCTACGTGCTACGACTTTGAAACTCGTTCTACGGGATGCGTTATCGGCGTTAGTTTTCAGCCGCCCGCATTCTTCGCGATGAAATCAATGATCGGCGTGCTGTCGGTCAGTCCGTGAGGATGATGGCCGACGCCTTTTTTGGCGATCAGTTCGATGCTGCCGCCAAGTTTGCGATAGCGTTCGGCGAGCAACAGCGTGTTCTCATCAGGCGGCACCACATCGTCGGCGTCGCCATAGACGTGAAGGAGCGGAACTTTGGCTTTGGCGAGAGGCTCAAGATTGTCCAATGGGTTGCCTTTGTAGGCGAGGGCCTCGGCTTCGTCTTTGAAGTTCCAGAGCGTGAGCACGTGCGCCCAATTGTCCTTGTCGCCCTTGCCTTTGCCTTTGCCGCCGGGCCAGCTTTTGAAATCACAAACGGGAGCGTCGCCGTAAATGCAGGCGACTTTGTCGGGATTCGCGATCGCCCAATTATAGCAGTAAAGGCCGCCTCGACTGAGACCGACGAGCGCGGCTTTCTTGGCGAAGCCGTGTTGCGTCGTGAGTTCATGGTAACACGCGTTCCAATGCTTCACGGCTTCGGGACAGCCGAGCATGTCGTTGACTCTCATATAGACAATGTGAAAGCCTTTGCCGAGCAAGGCGATGTCCGGGTCGGGCTTGTGGCCGAAGAATTCTCCATGCCAGCACCAAGGACGGCCTTTCGCCTCCTGCTTGGGCGTGACGACGGTGACGGATTTTCCATCCACTTCGTAAGTGTAGCTGGTGAACCCGTGCCAGTCCGCGCTTTTGCCGGAGAACGATGTGGATTTGCCGGTGCCGTTAACGGGCTGGGCAGATTCTTTGGTGTCGCCGTGTTTCAGTGACTCAATGCGCTGGGTCAGTTCGGCGGCCTCGGCCTGAGCTTTTTCCAACGGCAAGCCCTTGGGCACACCGGGGCGCTTGTGACCGGCGGCACTCAGATAAGATGCGCTAAGAATGTGGAGCCGTTTCGCCACCAATTCATGCAGGCCGTGCAGTCTTCCGGTCGGGCTAGTGAAGTCCTCGATGGTGTAGTCGGACTTGACGCCCCACGCCTGAAGAATTTGCTGAGCCATGATCCAATGACCTTGCGGGCCGGGATGGACACCGTCTGGTGCGAGCATGAATTTTGCATTGGTCTTTGACTGCTCTTTGATGAAGTCATTCATCGGCGTATGGATGTCCACGATCTGCCAGCCCTTGTCTTTCTGCCCTCGCAGCCACTGCGCGTAAGTATCCAGCACACCACTGTAGAACGGTGTTTTGTTTGCAGGTCCCGGCTCAAAGGTTGGCGGGGTGAGGTGAATGATCTCCGCTCCTGCAGCTTTCGCTTTGTCGCGAAGCCACTGGATGCCATCCTTGTATTTTTGAAATCGAATGCTGTCGAGTGGCTGATAAATGCCGCAGTTCATTCCGTAACAAGCGAGAATGAGATCGGGCTTGGTGGCCGCAAGCACGCGGTCGAGGCGTTCATGCAAATCAGGGCGGGGGAATTTGCCGCCCGCATGACCTTCTTCTGATAAACCGGAAACCGTTTCGCTGCTGAGGCCGAGGTCCAGAATTTCATAATGCTTGTCGGTTCCAGCTAGGAGCACCGTCTCCAGATACTCGATGAATTTTCCATCGTGCGTGATGCTGTCACCGAGGAAGACAATGCGCTTGGCATCCGGCAGGGCGGCGCTGGCGGTGCAGGCGAGAGAGCAGATGATGAGCAGTAAGTTGATGGCGTGTTTCATGAGGTGAATTGAGGGCAATGATTTTTACCGACAGTAATTAAATACGCATGAACCCGGAGTTTCATGCGCCGATCTGCGCGTGAATGGCATCGGCGATCATGTCGGCGCGGGCTTCAATGAATGCGGTGTCGCGCCCCTCGATAAGTAATCGAATGAGAGCCTCGGTGCCGGAGTAACGCAGCAGGACGCGACCCAGATCGCCAAGTTTATCTTCGGTTTCCCTGACCAGCAGATGCACCGTGGTGAGTTCTTCAATGGGCGGTTTTTCTTTGACGCGCAGATTGCGCTTGGTCTGAGGGAAGGGCTTGAGGCACTTGCGCAATTCGCTGAGAGGCTTGCCAGTCTCGGCCATGATCTTCAAAATTTGCAGCGCAGCGATCAAGCCGTCGCCCGTTGTAGCGTAGTCACCGAAGACGACATGTCCGCTTTCTTCTGCGCCGAAGTTCAGACCTTGCTCGCGCATCGCTGCGATGACATAGCGGTCGCCGACGTTGGTGCGGATGACGCGACCACCGAGGCTGATGATCAGATCATCAAGGCCAAAGTTGCTCATCACGGTCACAGCCACCGTGTTGTTTTTCAATGTGCCCTGCCGCATCATGGCGGAAACGGCGACGGCAATCAATTCATCGCCGCTGAGCCTAGTTCCGGTCTCGTCACTGAGAGCGAGACGGTCGGCATCGCCATCATGCGCGACACCCACCTGAGCACCAGTTTGCTTGACGAGCGCCTCAATGATTTCAGGATGCGTGCAGCCGCATTCGTTGTTGATATTGACACCGTTTGGCGTGGAGTGGAAGACGCTGACCTTGGCCCCAAGACGTCGCAGGACTTCGGTGCTGGTGTGTGACGATGCGCCATTGGCGTTGTCCAGCGCGATGTGCATTCCATCGAGCCTGCAACCTTTCATGGTGTCCACCGCATGGCAGATGAAACGCTCCGCTGCATCAGGCAGGTGATTGACGCGTCCGATTTCGCCTCGCGTTGGCCGTGGTTTTTCTGCGGATCCCGTTTCAAGCAGAGCTTCGATTTGAAGTTCCTGTTCATCCGTGAGCTTGAAGCCGTCGCCGCCGATGAATTTGATTCCGTTATCTGAATATGGATTGTGTGAGGCGGACACGACCGCGCCGAAGGAAGCTCTGTTCTGCACAGTAAGCAGAGCCACGCCCGGAGTGGGCAGCACGCCGCAGAGCAGTGCATCCACGCCCATGGAGTTCAACCCGGCTACCAGCGCGGCTTCCAGCATTCCACCGGATATTCTTGTATCCTTTCCAATGACACAGAGCGGACGACCGCTGTTTTTATCCATTTTACAGCCCAGCACTTGCGCTGCCGCCTGCGCGAGTCGCATGACGAATTCCGGCGTCATAGGATGTTCGTTCGCGTGTCCGCGGACTCCATCTGTTCCAAAGTATTTTCTTTTTTTTGACATGTGATACGGCATTAGCAGAATTGAGCGGTCAAGTCAAAAACCACCGCCCGGCAGTTCAACGCGCTGTGGTCGCATGTGTGCTCCAGCCTTCTGGCAGGGTAATTTTTTTGTCGCGGGCGACTTTGTCTTTGACGACATACCAAAGCAGCGACGCCAGTATTAGCGCCACCACTTTTGCTTCCCAGTCATCAAGGCACCACAGCTTAAGCTGGGTTGCGAATTTCCGCAGTTTTTTCATCTTCGTTATCTTTTTTCTCCTCGGTTTTGAACAGCAAAATTTCCTGGAGCCGCTCTTTCAGCTCGGCAGGTTCCAGATTGTGCTCCAGCCTTCCCTGGAAACAAAGTGAGAGCGCGCCAGTCTCCTCGGAAACCACGAGTGCGACGGAGTCAGTTTCCTCCGTGATGCCCATGCCCGCGCGGTGCCGCAGACCGATGCTGCGGTCGCTGACCTCCTTCTGGCTCACGGGAAAAACGCAGCCTGCGGCAATGATGCGTCCCTGATCAAGCACGAGGCCGCCATCGTGCAATGCAGTCTTGGGATGGAAAATAGTGGCGATGAGTTCATTGGAAATTTTACCGTCCACGGCCACACCGGTCTCCACATAGGGCTTGAGGTCAATGCCGCGTTGCAAGGCAAACAAGGCGCCGACACGACTGTGTGAGAGCTGGGTCATGGCCTCGATCAATTGATCGACCGATGCTTCATCGCTGCCATTGAAGGAGAAAAATCTTCTGCTACCCAGTTCAGCCAGAACACGGCGCAGTTCCGGCTGGAAAATGACTACCAGACCGAGAGCGAGGAACACGGAGAACCGCTCCAGCAACCAGCTGATGACCTGAAGATCGAGCAGCACGGACAGCAGCGTCAAGCCCAGCAGCAACATGAGAAGCCCGGTAAGAATACGGGCGCCGCGGGTGGCGCGGAAGAAGCGATAGCCGTAATAGAGCAGCACCGCGAGAATCACGATCTCAACGGCGTCGCTCCAGTGTTCGGCGAACTGTTTCCACATATCGGTTGAATTTAGGTGAGCGATGCGCAGTAGGCAAACGCGAACTTGGTTACTTGATGGGTGCTGAACTAATGGCCTCGATCATCCGCAATGACTCGACATTGGGTTTCACATCATGCAACCGCAGCACATGCGCTCCTGCTTCCCGGAGCCAAGCCGTGAGCGCGACCGTGGGCCAGAATCGCTTTTCCATGTCATCGTCGCCCAGCAGACGGGCGATAAATGATTTTCGCGAGACGCCAACAACCAAGGGGCGCTCGTCCATACCGAGCAGATTCAGGTTCCGCATCAGTTCAAGATTGTGTTGCAAAGTTTTACCAAATCCGATTCCGGGATCGAGCGCGATGCGTTGTGAATCGACACCCGCTGCGGCCAGCGTTTTCAGTTTCTCCCCGAAGAATGCGCGCACTTCCGTAACAACATCATCATAGTGCGGACTGGACTGCATCGTTCCCGGAGTGCCTTGCATGTGCATGACGATAACCCCGGCATGGCTCTGAGCCGCGACTTCAATCATTCGCGGATCACGCATACCGGCCACGTCATTGACAATATCAGCCCCGGCATCCAGTGCGGCGCGAGCCACTTCCGGCTTCATAGTGTCGATTGAAATAAACGCGCTGGTTTGCCTGCGCAGACTCTGAATCACCGGCACCACACGTTGCAATTCCACATCAACCGCGACTGGAGTCGCTCCGGGTCGCGTCGATTCGCCGCCCACGTCAATGACATCCGCGCCCTCGGCCACCATTTGCAGTGCGTGGTTCACGGCGCGAACGGTGTCCGGAAATTTTCCACCATCCGAGAAGGAATCCGGCGTGACATTGAGAATGCCCATGATCCAACCGCGCGATGCGAGATCGTGAACGCGATTATTGATGAGCCAGCGGGCAGCCATGATGTTCCTTGGGCGAAGCACGCAAGGATGACAAGTGAAACTGCTGCGTTATGATCCGGTCATGCCCCGTTCATTGATTCTGCTGCTCATCCTGCTGTC
>JAYVQB010000460.1:0-4238 GCA_043757085.1 Verrucomicrobiota bacterium | reverse complement strand
TTTCACTTTCTTCGGTCCGGCGGCTTTGGCTTTTGGCGCGACGTAAGCTGGATTTGTGTAGGCTTCGGGAGCGGCGGTTTTGATGTTGGGGGGAACGTTGGCTTTAATTTCGCCAGTCGCCCATTTAATGCCGCCGACCAGGATTTGTTGGAAGGTGGGATTGGTCCAGACGTCTTCGCGATGCCCCATGGCGGTATAGAAGACGCGCCCTTTGCCCTCGGCGCGCGCCCAGGTTGCCGGGTAAGCGGGGCGTTTGTAGGGTGCGTCGTGCATGGCGGGGGAGTCAATGACGGTGAGGACGTGGATGTCAGGGTTGAAGTCTTTGAGAGAATACCATTCTTCCATCATGCTGAAATCCGCGCCGACGTTCTCGAAGCCGGGGAATTTGGGGTTGATTACGGTGTTCTTGGCAATTTGCTGGGAACCATGGATGATGAACTCCGCGCCGAGGAAATGAACATAGGAGTCTGCTTTGTCACCGTGGTTCGTGTAGCGTTCCTGGCCTTTGTTGGCTTCGTTGTCCGTGTGGAAGGTGTCGCTCGCGGAGTGGGTGCCGATGAAGCCTTTGCCGCCGCGCACATAATCGAAGAGCGCCTGTTTGCCTTCCGCAGTCATGGCCGGCTGACCGTCGGTGCCGGTGGTGCAGAGATCGCCGGTGGTGTAGAAGAAGACGGCGTCGAACTGCGCGAGGTAGTCTTTGCTGAATTTGGAGCCGTCTTTGGAATAGGTGAATTCCCAGCCGTTTTTATCGCCAAGCTCCGTGAGAGTTTTTTCGGCCCAGCTTGGCTGGCCTTTTTTCCAGGAGATGACGCTGTGCTCAAAGCCGCTCGACTTGCTGAAGAAAAAAATTTTCTTCTTCGCGGCAGTTTCGGCGGCAAACGATGAAGTCGCGGCGAGCGCGAACAGGGCGAGGGAGGCGGCGAGTTTCTTGATCATGGTGCTGCATACAACGCGCGTGATGCCTTTGCCATTGCAAAACATTTCATTTTCTGAGGAGCTTGAGGTAATTGCCCGGACGGAACACGGCATCGCGGTAGCTGGCTTCACCCATGACGATGCGGGTGAGATATTCACTGAGCCGTTGTCCATGCCGGGAAAAAAGCGCGGCGCGCACTCGCGGGAAATCATAGAGGATGCAGGCCAGCATGCGGGCAATGCGCAGCTCCGGCAGGAGCGTCTTCCGCAAGAGCTTCTGATAGGCGCGTCGCGCGGCCTTTTCATCGAGACGTGATTCCAGTATGGCCCGGGCCGCGAGTTGGCCGCTGAGTATGGCTGCGGAAATTCCTTCTGCGGTGACGGGGTCAACCAAGCCCGCCGCATGTAGCGGGGCGGATCACCCTTTTCGATGAGCAATACTTTCAGCCCGCCTTGGCTTGACGCCAATGCGGCCATGCTGCCTGCCGATCCCGCGCCCACGACGACGACATCAAAGGATGCGGTCATCTCTTTATACGCGCAGTGATTTCCACGGCTCCTCGGTGCTCATGTCCACGATTCCCGGCTCCGGCGCGTTCGCCGGTGAGAGGATGGCGAGGAAGACCAGTCGCTCCTTGAAGGGATTCCAGGTGCCGTGGACTTCGCCCATCGGGATGAATGACATTTCGCCGGGACCGAGGATGCGTTTTTGCTGGCCGACCCATTGTTCCGCACGACCGCTGATGACGTAGATAATTTCTTCTCGCGTAGGGTGGTTGTGCCAGGGATGCGAATTTCCCGGCTCCATGTTCGCGCGGACCATCAGGAGATGTTCATTCGGCACCACATCATTGCGACAGATCCATTCCTCCAACGTCCACGGTGAAATAAAGTCCACCTTTTCGGCGGCGGTGACAAAACGGCGGTCGGCGATGTTATCAGGCATATTTGGAAAATATCGGGCGGGCGTAATTGGGCAAACGGTAAGAATTGGACAACTCCCGCAAAACTGCTTCATAATACGGCGTATTCCCAATCCTTATATGAAAACCATCGCCCTCCTCAATCTCGCCATCGCCATAACTTTCGGTGCCGCATTCGGCGCCGATTCACAGTCAGTCGTCTATCAAGGCAAGGACGGGCCGGGCAAGGGGAAGCACATTGTTCTCATGGCTGGAGACGAGGAATACCGCAGCGAGGAGGCCATGCCGCTGATCGGTAAAATTCTCAGCCAGCGTCATGGCTTCAAATGCACGGTGCTATTCTCAGTGGACAAAGACGGCTTCATCGACGCCAACAACGGCGCGAGCCTGACCAATCCCGAGGCGCTGGATTCTGCGGACGCCATCGTGATGTCGTTGCGCTTCCGGCATTATCCCGATGACGTGAAAAAGCATTTCACCGACGCGGTGAATCGCGGCATTCCCATCGTCGGACTTCGCACCAGCACCCACGCCTTCAATGATAAGGAGCTTACAAATTTCGGCAGAGTGGTGCTGGGCGAAAACTGGGTGAGCCACTGGGGCAGCCATCGGGCCGAGGCCACTCGCGGAGTCATCGAACCATCGGCCAAGGACAATCTGCTGCTGCGTGGAGTCTCGGATGTCTTTGGGCCAACGGATGTCTATGAAGCCTACCCGCCCGCTGACGCGACCATTCTAATGCGCGGTCAAGTTCTCAAAGGCATGGAGCCGACATCACCACCGGCTGACTATAAAAAGAAGGGCAAAACCGGAGAGCAGGGCGTGAATGATCCCATGATGCCCATCGCCTGGACTCGCGAAGTGAAGAGTGCCGCTGGCAAGACCAACAAAATTCTTTGCACCACTATGGGTGCGTCCATCGACCTCAAGTGCGAAGACCTGCGCCGCCTCATCGTGAACGGCGTCTTCTGGGGCCTTGGCATGGAAGTTCCCGCAAAAGCAGATGTCACGCCGGTGGGCATCTATAATCCGCTGATGTATGGCACGAATGACTCAACCAACACCAGCGATCCTTACGGCTTCCGTGGCTTCAAGCGCGGCGTCAAGCCGTCTGATCTGGCGTTGCCGGTGAAGTAAGCGGATTTCTGGCGGTTGTGTAGTCTGACATTTTGACTGCGCTTGGTGGAATTCAGGCACGATTACAGTTGAACTGGTTTTACAAAGATGCCGCAGGCATCTGAGCACTGTAGCCGGGGGTTGAGCCATGCGACACACCCGGTTCAGATTGTGCACATCAGACGACACTGAAATGGGTCGCAGCAGGAGGGAGATGGCCTGTTGGTGTCGTCGATCATGCTGGCACACCCTTCGGGGTGCTGATAATTTCCGACACAAATCCGGTGGTGTCGCCACGCTGAAGCGCGGCTCAACCACCGGCTACTCTGCTCTGATGTCTTCGACATCAAATGCGATGAATTTTGTCCATGCGCGATAGAAGTGGTAACATACTGCAAGCAATACACACAGTCGTGACGACCGTGTTACTCGGCGATCAGCTCTCGCCGCATCACCTCCAACGGCACAGGCTCTCCGAACCAGTGGCCGAATGAGATCGCGCCTTGATGGAGCAACAGCGTGAGACCGTCGCAAGTCTTTGCACCTGCAACATTCGCGGCGGCAATAAGTGGCGTGGGGCCGGTGCTGCGATAGACCATGTCGAAAACGAGGTGCGAGGCTTGCAGTAGCGTGTGATCGAACAATGGTGGATCAGTGTCTTTCATGCCGATGGGTGTGGCGTTCACGATGAGGTCAGAGTCATGCAAGGCCTCGCCAATTGCATCATCTGACCACGCGCATGATTTAATTTTCGTATGCGGCGAGAGCTGACGGCATTCATTAACAAGCGGCTCGATCTTCTCAATCGTGCGGTTCACCAACGTCAACGCAGCGCATTTCTCCAAGGCGCATTGAACCGCCACGGCACGACCTGCACCACCGCCTGCGCCGATGATGAGGACACGAAGTTCACTTAGGCTTTTGCCGAAGGCAGATTCCACGGAGCGCAGAAAGCCGGGGCCATCGCTGTTGTAGCCGGTGAGTTTGCCATCGCGAATGCACACGGTGTTCACGGCACCAAGTTTAGCCGCGAGAGGATCGACAACATCCATTGCCTCGAGTGCTTCAAACTTGTGCGGGATAGTGCAATTCACTCCGATGAAATCATGCTGGGTAAAAAACCGCAAGGCTTCCGCAACCGAACCGGGCGGCACCAGTAAGCGAATATATTGTGCATCAACACCTCGCGATGCGAGCGCCGGATTGTGCATCTGGGGCGAACGCGAATGCGCAATGGGATCGCCGATCACCGCGAGTCGCGCCGGAGGATGAAGTGTGGGCGCG